>JANWKK010000248.1 GCA_025451425.1 Gemmatimonadaceae bacterium | reverse complement strand
GGTAGCCACAATGACGAAGGGTGGTACGGATGCAACGGACAAACGCCGGATTCTACGGATCGCTCCGTGATCACACACAACTCCTCACGCAACGAGCCGTGACGATGTTGTGAACGGCACACCAGTCAGGTTCGTGGCTCACGGCCGACCGAGGTCGTTCACAAAGTTCGTCGGGCTCGTTGCGAGTGGAGTTCGGATTCGTTCGAGGGGCGATCCGTCGCACCAGTCGCATCCGTCGGGATCCGTACCACCCCTCTTCATTGTGGCCATACTCCGCCTCCCCTCCTGCTATCGGGATTTCAAAGACACTCCACTAGGTGCTAGGTGCTGGTGCTAGACGCCTCCCGGGGTCGTTCCAAAGAATCATCGTCCGGGCTCGTTGCGCACGGCGTCTCGTGTGCCGAGGAGCGATCCGTTGAGTCAGTTGCATCCGTGGAACCCGTACCACCCTTCTTCATAGTGGCTTTTCTGGCGCGCAACTCGACGACTCGATAGAACTTTGGCTCAAGCCCAAAATGCAGAAGGAGCCCGACCTCGAGATTGCTCGCACGCAGGTAGTTGTGAAGCTGGCGTTGCGCTCCCGCAGCCAGTCCCGCGGTCGATTTAGTCTCGATGACGAGTTTGTCATCGACAATCATGTCCAGGCGTTGTGCGACGAGCGGATCGCCTTTGTAGAAAACGACAACCCCTACCTCTCGCGCGACTCGATGACCGCGTGCGAGTAGCTCGCGTTCGAGTGCCGCTTTGTAGACGTACTCGAGAAACCCGAAGCCGAGAGTGTTGTAGACCTCGTAAAAGGCGCTAATGACGGAGCCGGTGAGCTTGGACTCGACAAGTTCCATGAGGGAAAGTTTGCTGTCACAGGCCGCCGAGTCGGCATCGTTTCCGTGCGGAAGACATCGAAAAGAGCCACAATGACGAAGAGGTGGTACGGATTCGACGGGTGCAACAGATCACCCGGATCGCTCCCTGCGCATTCGCAACTCCTTGCACAAGGGAAGTCACATGACTTTGTTAAAACAGCGCCACCTACTTCTTTGAATCATCGCCTCCAGCCATGCGAAAACTCTTCGTACTTGCATTCATTGGCGTTGCGTTAGCGCCCACGATCTCGCGCGCGCAGACCTTTGCCACCGACGATCCGATCATCAAGCGCATCTGGGCCGTCGGCATGGACAGCTCACAGACGATGCGCCTCGCTCAGTTGCTCTTCGACTCGATCGGTCCGCGCCTAACGGGATCGCCCGATCAGAAGCGCGGCAACGACTGGCTCGTACAGACGTACAAGTCCTGGGGGATCGACGCCAAAAACGAGCAGTACGGCACCTGGCGTGGGTGGCGCCGTGGGTACTCGCACATCGATCTCGTCAGTCCGCGCGTGCGATCCCTCGAGGGACAGATGGTGGGCTACAGCCCAGGCACGGGGGGCAAGGACCTCACCGCCGCTCCGATCATTCTGCCGCGCTTTGCCGACAGTAGCGAATTCGTGAAGTGGTTGCCGAATGCACGTGGTAAGCTCGTGCTCGTTTCCGCGCCGATGCCGACCTGCCGTCCACCGGACGATTGGAAGCAGAACGCGACGCCCGAGTCCAACGAGCGCATGGACAGCCTCGCGGCTGGCATCCAGCGCGAATGGGGCGGACGCAACGTTCGCGGCACTGGCTACAGTCTCGCGTTAGGCGGCGGCGAGCTTGGCAAGCGCCTCGAGGAGGGCGGCGTCGCCGGCGTGATCACGTCGCGTCCCAAGCTCGACTTCCAGCGCGCCAGCGGCGGCTGGGGCACGATCGAGGTGTTCGAGACCTATAACACTCGCGCGCCGACGATCGCGCTGAGCTGCGAAGACTACGGCCTCGTGTATCGTCTCACCGAGAACAACGAAGGTCCGAAGCTCCGTCTCAACCTCGACGCCGAGCTCCTCGGTGAGCGGCCGGTGTACAACACGGTCGCGATGATCAAGGGGACGGAGAAGCCGGACGAATACGTGATGCTCTCGGCGCACTTCGACTCGTGGGACGGCTCCTCGGGCGCGACGGACAACGGCACCGGGACCCTAACGATGCTCGAGGCAATGCGGATCCTCAAGAAGGTGTATCCGCATCCCAAGCGTACCATTCTTGTTGGCCATTGGAGTGCCGAAGAAGAGGGCGAAGTCGGCTCGAAGGCCTTCACGGAAGACCACCCTGAGGTCCTCAAGGGGCTGCAGGCGCTGTTCAATCAGGACAATGGTACGGGACGCATCGTGCGCATGGGCGGCGGCGGCTTGCCTAACGCGGCTGAGCACATCGCGCAATGGCTCGACAAGGTGCCAACGGAGTTCAAGGCACAGATCAACTTTGCGGGTGCGGGTCGACCCGCGGGCGGCGGCAGCGATGATTTCTCCTTCGCGTGTTATGGGCTGCCAGCCTTCGGTCTCGGTGCGCTGCCATGGGATTACAACGCGTACACCTGGCACACCAACCGCGATACCTACGACAAGGTCGTCTTCGATGACCTCAAGTCGAACGCAACGCTGACGGCGATGCTCGCCTATCTCGCGTCGGAAGATCCGAGTTTGATCACGCGCGAGCGCGTCGATCTCGCGGCGCTGGCGCAGGCGGCACAACAGCAGGCGGCAGCGAATCCTGCCGCTGCTGGACGCGGTGGTCGCGGCGGCCGTGGCTTCTCGACCACGTGGCCGGAGTGCACCAAGGCGCCACGAACGACGGATCCGCGGTTGAAGTGAAGTAGTTAGTGGCGCGCCGCGCGCCACGCGCTCCTCAGGTCCCGCGCAGCACCGTCATCGGATCGACCTTCGCTGCGCGGCGTGCTGGAACAAAGCTCGCAACCAACGCGACGAACGTGAGTAACACCATCACCGCGACGAAGGAAAGCGGATCCGTCGGGCTCACGCCGTAGAGCAGCCCCGAGAGCAGCCGCGTGAGGCCTAACGCGGCGACGGCGCCGATCAGGACCCCAATCAGCGCCAACGACGCACCCTGGCGCAGCACCAAGCGCAGCACATCCTCGCTCCGTGCGCCGAGCGCGACACGGACGCCGATCTCCTGGCGGCGCTGGGTCACGAGGAAGGAGATCACGCTGTACACGCCTAACGTCGCGAGCAACAGCGCCGCCGCGCCGAAGGCGCCCAACAACACCAGCGTGAAGCGCCGATCGGCGAGTGAGTCCGCAAGGATCGTCTCCATCGTGCGGAAGCGCGGTGGGATGTCCGGCCGCAGATCGTGGATGATGCCACGCGCCGAGGCGATGACGCTGGACGCCGCGCCCGCGTCGCCGAGCACGAAAAAGAAGGTTCCCGCGCGCGCCGGCCGCTGCCGGTAATATGCGTAAAACGTTGGGTCCGGCGCCTCGGCGAGGCTCGCGTCGCGAATGTCGCCAACGACCCCCACGACCGTGAACGGGCGCAGGTCGCCGTCCATGTTGCCAAATTGAATGATCTTGCCGAGGGGGCTCTCGTTAGGCCACTGCTTGCGTGCGAGCGCTTCGTTGATCACCGCGGCTGGCGGCGCGGTCGGTGCGTCGCGATCGTCGAACAGTCGGCCACTCACGAGCGGAATGTGCAGCGTACGAAAGAAGCCGGGGCTGGCGACGCGGAACTGCGCGTACCCCGACCGAGTCTTGTCCTTGAGCAGAGTCGGAATCTGCGCGAAGTCGATCTTCTCGTCGGGGCGCGACATTATAATGAAAGCGCCATCACCCATGCTGCCGCCGGCGAAGGGGAAGAAGTTCGAACCGCCGACTTCCGAGACGCCGGGAAGCGCTGCCAATCGCGGCATCAGCTCGTCGTAGAGCTGCACCATCTGGTGCCGCGCCGTCGTGTCGCCGCCCGGGTAGTCGACGTCCATCACGACCGCATTGTCTGCATGGAATCCGGGCGAGACGGCGAGGAGCTGTTCGAAGCTGCGCGCCAACAATCCGGCACCGACGAGCAGCACCAGTGTGAGAGCCATCTGCGCGACGACGAGCGCGTTGCGCACGCGGTGCGTCGCGCCAGCGCCGGCCTGCGTCCGTTGTGATTGCGCCAGGGTCTCCCGAATATCCCCGCGCGTTGCGCGCCACGCTGTGAGCAAGCCAAGCGCGACCGCGCACGCGATCGATACGGCGAGCGCAAAGAGCAGGACGGGCCAGTGGACACCGACTTCGCCGATTCGTGGCAACCGGCCCGGCTCGAGCGCGAGAAGAGCCTTGACGCCCGCGGTGCCGATTGCAACCCCGAGCACGCCGCCGCACAACGAGAGAAGAAGCGACTCTGCCAGAAACTGCCTCACGAGTCGGCCGCGGCCGGCGCCAAGCGCGAGGCGGAGCGCAAGCTCGCCCTCGCGCGCCGCCATACGAGCGACGAGGAGATTCACCACGTTCGCGCAGCCGATGAGCAGAAGGAATCCTGAGGCCGCGAGCACGACCATCAAGGCGGGGCGCACGTCGCCGACCAACTGTTCGCGCAGCGGTATGAGATGCGCGTCGTACATCCACGTTTCGTCGCCGTATTGCTGCTTGAGAACCTTGGCAATCGCACTCGTCTCGCGCCGCGCCTGCTCGAGCGTCACGCCATCGCGCAGCCGCGCGATGACCTGGAAGTTGTGGCCGGTGCGATATGGCGACGGACCGCTCAGCTCACGCGGGATCCAGAGGTCCACACCGCTCGGAACATCTACGGTCGCCGGCATCACGCCGACGACGCGATACGCCCGGCCATCCATCATGAGGACCGTACCTAACGCTGACGGCGTGCCGTCGAGCGCGCGCTGCCAGAAACCCTGGCTCACCACGACGGCGCCAGGCGCACCCACGTGCTGTTCCTCGGGTACGAATGCGCGCCCAACGAGCGGGTGCACGCCAAGAATCGAGAAGAATGCGCTCGACGCTGCCGCGACGTGTGCTCGCACAGCGTCGTGCGTGGTCGTCACCGATACCGTTCCCAAGTCATTGAACTCCGCCATAGAAGCGAGCGTTCGGGTCTCGGCGCGAACGTCGTTGAAGTTCGGGTCGGAGAACTGAACGTCGCCGCCATTCTTGTTCACCTGCCAAACGCGAACGATGCGATCGGGCTCTCGATACGGGAGAGGACGGAGCAGCACACCGTTCACGACACTGAAAATTGCCGTGGTGGCGCCGATCCCGAGGCCGAGCGTGGCGACGACGATGATGAAGAAGCCCGGCGTTCTCGCCATCGATCGGGCAACGAAGCGCAGATCACGAATGAATGATTCCATGGCGTGTTCTCGACGTTTGAATGAGACGATTGCGAGACGGCTGGAAGCTTCGTATGATGACGACGCTCAAATTTCTTAGTGTGTAGTAAGTGCCACTGTGAGTGACACTTCACTCCGCACAATGGGTTTGAAGGTGCGTCGTTGCACCGTCGGATGCCAGCGCGGTTGCGACTTCCCATACAAGCCGACGCGCTTCCCATCCCTGTCCCATCCCCACCGGAGAAGTGGAATGGCCATCTCATCACCAGGGCGAGGCTCGCGTCTGAGACTCGGCACACTCATTCCCGCGGCGGTCGCGCTCCTCGTCAGCGCATCCGTCGCGCGAGCGCAAGCAACGGGCGTCGTACGCGGCACCGTTGTCGATGCCAGCGGCAGCGCCGCGCTCGCGGAAGTTCAGGTGTACGTCCTCGGATCGCGCCGCGGTACTGTCACCTCTGAAGCGGGTCGCTTCGTCATCACAGGTGTACCGCTCGGCCCGACGACGCTGCGTGCACAGAAGCTTGGATTCGCGCCGGCGCAGATGAACGTGACGGTCAGCGGAACCGACACGGCCGTCGTGAACTTCCGCCTCGCGCAGGCGGCGCTCTCACTCGATGAAGTCGTCGTCACCGGCACGCCAGGCGCGACGGAAAAGCGCACTCTCGGCAACGACTTGGCGACCGTCCATGCCTCGCAGCTTACGGAGACGGTGCCGGTGCCGAACGTGACGGAGCTGCTGCAGGGCCGCGCGGCCGGCATAAATGTCGTGACAAATTCGGGCGCCGTCGGCACGAGCGCGACGATTCGAATTCGTGGCGCCGGCTCACTCTCGGCGAATACGCAGCCGGTCATCTATATCGACGGCATTCGCATGCAGAGCGGCGCTCAGCGCTCGTTCGACAACAGCGGCGCGACCGTGCAGGCGACCTCGGCGCTCGACGCCATCGATCCGAACGACATCGAATCGATGGAAGTCATCAAGGGTCCGGCGGCCGCGACACTCTACGGCGCCGACGCGGCGGCTGGCGTCATCCAGATCATCACGAAGAAGGGCCGGATGGGCCAGCAGTCCACGCAATGGCAGGCGAAGGCCGAAGCGGGAAACATGGAGTGGGCGCTCGATCGGCCGCTTCGCTACTGGTACTGCACGGACGCAGAGATCGCGAACTCGGCTCTCTTCCCGGCGTGCTCGGCGCTCGGAGCGAATCCGAGCAACCGGATGCTGATCAACGATCCGCTCAATGAGCCCGGCGCTCTACGCGAAGGCGGCAGCAACGCGTATGGATTGTCGGTGCGCGGCGGAGCTGATCGCTATTCGTATTTCATCTCCGGCGATCACGATGGCGAAACCGGCGTTCTGAACAACAACTTTTTCCGCCGCAACAACGGCCGCGCCAATTTTCAGGCCGGCATCATGGACAACCTCAACCTCAATCTGAACGTCTCGTACGGTCGGACTGACGCGCTGGAGCCCTTGTCCGACAACTCGTCCAACAGCATCATCCGCAACGCCTATCGAGATCGACCGAGCGGACCATTCCCGTGGCAATTCGCGTATCGCGGCCTCGGACCGGCGATCGCGAATCAGTACGACAATGAAGTTCAGACCGAGCGGTTCATCTTCGCGTCGACGGCGAACTATCAGCCGTTCAGCTGGTTCCAGAATCGGTTGAGCGCCGGCGTCGACATCAACAATCAGCGCGACATGAACTTCTACGGCATCGACACGACGGGTCGTCAGCCGTGGGGTGCGACGCTCGCGAATGGCCAGATCTCGTATCTCTTGCCGAACACTCACCTGTGGACGTTCGACTACGCAGGCACGGCGAGCGCTCCGGTCCCGCGCTTTCACGACCTGACGTCGGCAACCTCGGTTGGCGTGCAGTACACGTCGCTCCAGGCGGACTCGTGGCAGGCGACGGGTACAGGCCTCGTTGCGAATTCACTAAACCTTGTGGGTTCCGCGGCCACGACGACAGCCGACCAGACCTTCACTCAACAGAAATCACTTGGCACCTACGTGCAGGAGATGATCGGCTGGAGGAACCGGTTGTTCGCGACCGGCGCTGTTCGCGTCGACAACAACTCGGCCTTCGGCTCGAACTTCAAGTTCGTCACGTACCCCAAGGCCTCATTGTCGTACATCATCTCCGATGAGTCGTTCTTCCATCTGCCGAAGGTCGATCAGCTGAAGCTGCGCGCGGCGTGGGGAGAGGCGGGCAATGCGCCGCAACCCTTCACGGCCGTGCGCGCCTTCTCGGCGACTCAGACGCCGGTCAACGACGTCGCGGTCAACGCGCTGCAACCCCAGTCGTACGGCAATCCGAATCTGCGTGCCGAAACGGGGAGTGAGGTGGAGCTTGGGTTCGACGCCTCGGCATTGAATGGGCGCATGGGAGCCGAGTTCACCTACTACAACAAGCACACGAAGGACGCGCTGGTCACCGTGCCGGCTCCTCCGTCGACGGGCTTCGTCGGCGTAGGCGGAGCACCGGGTACGTACCTCGCGAATCTTGGCGAG
>JANWKK010000247.1 GCA_025451425.1 Gemmatimonadaceae bacterium | reverse complement strand
TGGCGCGTGGAGCCTGGCGCGTGAAGCGTCGAGGACTCACTCCGCGTTTCACGCGTCACGCTCCACGCGCCACGCTCCAGGCGTTCGACAAGCGCCTTGAGGTGCTCCGGTCTCGTCCCGCAGCAGCCACCGACGATCCGGACTCCGAACTTCTCCACGAACTCGGCGAGCATCTCCGCCATCGGAGCCGGTTCGAGCGGATACACGGCGTCGCCGGTCCCCGTGTTCAGCGGCAGACCGGCGTTGGGAACGCACGAGATCGGCCGCGACGCGTGCGTCGTTAGGTATCGGATCGGTTCGCGCATGTGCTCCGGACCCGTAGAGCAGTTCAAACCGATCACGTCCACCGGCATCGCCTCGAGGGTCGTGAGCGCGCTCGCGATGTCGGTGCCGAGCAGCATCCGACCGCTCGTGTCCAGCGTCACTTGCGTTTGCACCGGGACTCGACGGCCGAGCTCCGCGAACAATCGCTCGAAACCGGCGACGAATCGCGGCTGCTCGGGCGTCGCGAACTTGTCGCACGCGGCTCGCGCCAGCCGCGCCGCGGCGACATTCAGGTCACGCGTCTTCGGCTCGATCCCCCACTCACGCAACCGGTGCGGCGTCGACTGAAACGTGCACGTTTCTACGACATCGCAGCCGACGCTCAAGAACGCCTCGTGAATCCCCTGGATGAGGTCGGGACGCGTGAGTACGAGGTGATCGTTACATCCCTCCAACGACTTCCCGCCGAAGTCCTCTGGCGTTGGATGGCGCAACTGAATGTTCGTCCCCATCGCACCATCGAAGATGAGGACGCGCTCACTCAATGCTTTGAGATATGGATGCAGCTCGCTGTCAGGCATGATGCAGAAAGAAAAAGGCCCAAAACGCTGTGCGCCCGGGCAGGCGCTTTAGCGATTGTTTAACGTGGCCGCAAGTTGCCGTTAAATCGCCACGTGTTCGGTTGTAGCAGCTCTTTCAATATTGTAGGTGGTTGACGCCCGGGCAATGGCTGCGGCGCCGCACGAGTGCACTCACGGCGCGGTGCGCTCGGGCGGCGTGTCCCGTCGGCGTCCCGTTGTCCGCACCCGTTCCGCTACGTGCTGCACGAGCGCCACGAGCCGCTGCCGCTCCAGGGGCAGTGTGATGTTCGCGAGCACCGCGCGCTGCAACGTTGGGCTGAGCACTGGCGACTGGCCTTTGCCCGTCACGTTGTAGAGGACGATCGCACCACCTGCCGCAAGCGGAATTCCGAGCGCATCGGCATACGATGTCGCCGCCAGATTCGCTTCCACGACGGCGATCAATGGCGGGCGTGCGGCCGCCAAATCGCGCGCGTCTCGCAACTCCTGCGTCGCGACTGTCGCGTAACCGAGCGCGCCCAATGACTGCGAGAGTCCTTCGAGCAACGCCGCGTCCGATCCAACAAGCAGCAGACAGACTGGTTCGGAATTCATCGGCCACGAGTCTATCATGTGTCACCGCTCGTGACCAGTCCAGCCATGCGTGGTCACATCCCCACGAGCTTAGCCACGAGTCCGATGACGATGCCCTCGAGAATGTACCTGATGATCAAATACGCGATGATCGGTGTGATGTCGACCATGCCAATCGTCGGAATGATTCTCCGCAACGGAATGAGCATCCAGTCGGTGAGCGTATAGCTCCAGCGCACCCACTTAGAGTACGGCGAGATCGGGAACCACGACGAGAGCACTCGGACGATCAGCGCGAGCTCGACGATCTCGAACGCCCAACTCACGACGAGCACCGGGAATAACCTCGGCTGCACGATGGCACTGCCAAGCTGCCCGAGAATCCCGCGCAAAATGCCGAGGAGGAAGAGCAGAAGAATTCCGCCAAGCACCACCGTTACGAGCGACCACCAGGGTGCCGACGCGGGCTGACCCCCTGCGCGCATCACCATGCGCTCGACGGGGACCATCAGCGGATCGACGCTCCGCCGGCAAAAGCGAGCGATGCCGCTGAATGGACTGATTCGGCGCGTCCGCACCAGCCAATCGAGCAACGCCACGACACCCATTACCAGAGCGGCGGCGAAGATTGCCAGGCGCAGGCCATTCAGGACCAGATCGAAGTCGGTCAGTAATGCGTTCATTCGCGCGAAGTATAGGAGATGAGTCGCGGCCCTGCTTCAACAGTCAGTGTTGCGATCTCGCCTCATCTGTTTGCGGCCATCCGCCAAGTAATCTCGCAACTCCAAGTCCCGAAAGTGCATAGCGATCGAGTTATCGGTGGTTTCCCACTTGCGTCGGACGCGCCGGGTGCGCCCTCCTGCCGAAACACGGTTCGGCTAACCGGAAAAACGCGCCCCAGGAACGAGAGCACCATGAGCGCGATCTGCGGGATCTTCCATCTCGACGGACAGCCGGTAGCCCGCGAGGAAATCGCGGGCATGTCGGCCGCGCTTGCTCATCGTGGGCCCGATCGGGATGGCATGTGGGCTGGCGCGAGCGTGGCCCTTGCTCATCGATTGCTGATCACGACTCCCGAGTCGCTGAGCGATGTGCAGCCAATCGTGCGCTCACATCCTGATCTCGTCTTGGTCGCTGATGCCAGAATCGACAATCGCGACGAGTTGCTTTCCGCGCTCAGCCCGCGGCGGCAGCGCTGTTCGACCGACAGCGAAATCATTCTCGCGGCCTACGAGCGGTGGGGCCAGGATTGCGTCGATCACCTCATCGGCGACTTCGCGTTCGCGATCTGGGACGCCCGCACTCGGACGCTTTTTTGTGCGCGTGATCCCATGGGCGTGAAGCCCCTCTATTACCTCCATACCAGGCGGTTCTTTGCGTTCGCTACCGAGCTGAAATCGCTATTCACGCTCCCTGACGTATCGCCGACGATCGACCCCGATGAAGTGGCCCTCTTCCTCGGCTCGAGGCAGGAAGAGCGAACCCGGACGATGTATCGCGACTTCATGCGGTTGGCAGCGGCGCACACGCTGATCGTCGCGCGCGACGGGGCGACGGTGCGCCAGTTCTGGAGTCCGGAATCCGCAGCCGACGTGCGGTACAGTAGCGACGACGAGTTCGCGGAAGCCTTTCGCGACATCTTCAGCAAGGCCGTGAGCGCCAGATTGAGAAGCGCGAGAACTGTTGGCGCGACGCTCAGCGGCGGGTTGGACTCGTCCTCGGTGGTTTGCATGTCGCGCCACTTGCGATCGAATGGCGATTCGCCGCTACACACCTTCTCACTCATCTTTCCCGATCTTTCGGAGCGAGATCTCCGGCTCATCGACGAGCGCACTTTCGTCGACGAGGTGGTGCAGTCGGGGGGCGTGCGTCCTCACTTCGTGCGCGGCGACGAGATCAGTCCGTTGCGCAATGCGCGGAAAATCATTTGGCACTTGGACGAGCCGTTTTTCGCGCCGAACCTGTATTTGCACTGGGGCATGTATGAGGCGGCGAGCGAGTCGGGCGTCAACGTTCTTCTCGACGGCTTCGACGGAGATTCGGCCGTCAGCCACGGATTTGGCCGCCTAACGGGACTGGCACGCGCGGGCCACTGGGACGCTCTAGAGGCAGAGCTCCTCGCGTTCAGTGCCCATCATCGCAAATCCCCAAGGGTTGCCCTCGACACTTATGTGCTCCCTCACCTCGAGGAGCTTGCTCGTCGGGGACGTTACCTGTCCTGGTTCCAGGCTGCGCGGAACGTTAGCCGGCGCTTTGGCCTATCACGCTCCAATCTGGCGTTCACCCACGGTATTCGCCCGATGCTCTCGTTAGGGCATCTGAACACTGATGTTGGTGAGACGACAACAGACACCATACTACAGCCTGCCCTCGCCGCGGTGCTGCGTCAACGCATTCGCGCATCTCAACGCGCTGATCGCGGGCGGCTCTGCTCCGAGCGAGAGGCTCACATTCAAGGACTCTCACAGCCGTTGTATCAGCTGACGTTGGAGATAGCCGATAAAGCGGCTGCGGCGTTTGGAATCGAGCCTCGCTACCCCTTCTTCGATCGCCGGCTGATCGAGTTCTGCCTTGGTCTCCCGGAAGAACAGAAGTTCGCCGGCGGTTGGCCGCGGCTGCTCTTCCGCAGGGCCATGAATGGAATTCTGCCGCCATCAATTCAGTGGCGAAGCACGAAATCGAATCTGTCCCCGAACTTCCATCGACAGTTCCGTGCGGTCGACGAGAGCAGGTCTGAATCACTCGACGAGGCCGCACTCGCGCCGTACGTCCGCATCGATCGATTGAGAGTGTTGCGCAGCCGATATCGAGCGACGAGAGACCAAGCGGGTTATGCGCAGGAGCTCACGCTCTTCCGCACGATGGTTCTGGGAACGTGGCTGGCGCAGTTAGCAGATCGCAGTCACCGGGCGCGCCCCGACGTCGGAGCGCTATCGCCGGAAGCCGCATGAGCGCGCGCTGCCGTCGACTCGGGGACCAACAGGACGCGTGCCGCTGGGCGAGGACGATACGGCCGTTGGCTCGTGTTGCCGTTCAGTTGTCACGTGTAGCAACCGCACGCGTTGCGGTTCCATCCACCCCTGACGGAGGGTATACATGGCAGCAAAACGAAAGTGGACCGCTCCTGAGGTCCGGAAGTTCGGCACGTTCGAGGCAGCGACCCAGGGTTGCGACAAGACCTTTGGTACTGCTGACGGCTTCACGTTTGCGGGGCAGGCGATCGTCTGCGCTGCGTCGTAATCAGCCACGAACGCGAGAAGCAACCGCACTCACCGTTGCAGCAGTGTACGCGCTGTAACGGTGAGAAGCGGCTTCCTGCGGTAATGCCATCCAGTAGCTCCCGCCTCAGTTCGATGCAGCGACTCCGACGAATCAGCCAGTTCACATCGGCGCAATGGGGCGCGCTTCTGGTCGTCGCTCCAATCGTCGCCGGAATCCGAATCGCGCTCTGGATTCTTCCAGGCAACGTCATCGTTCGTCTCGTAAGCCGACTGGCGCGTCAGTCTGACTCCCCGACCTCTCAGCGCCTAACGAGAACAGCGACGATTGTCTGGGCTGTCGATGCGGTCGCTCGGCGAATCCCACGCGCTACCTGTCTCACTCAGGCGATAGCGGGGAAGCTCCTCCTAGACTTCTTTGGCGATCACGCACAGCTCTGCCTTGGTGTTGCCCACACACCGGATGGATCTCTTCGGGCGCATGCGTGGCTCGAACAGGATGGTCGCGCCTTGCTGGGTGGAGCGGGCATTCAGTCACTCGTTCGTCTTCCCGAGTTCCCGCCCGCCGGGAGCATACACCTCTCACACGCTGAACTTCGCTGAGTCGTGACGACTGCCGCCCCGCTTCCACCAATTGACGCCTCTTTTTCGAGCGAGTCCGCTGCCGGTACGTGCGACTACTCGGTATTTGGGGGCGTTCTTCGCTCCGAAATCGAGTTTCCTGATCTCACGATCGCCAAGACAGGCGCGGTTCCCACTTGGACGGCGGCAGTGCATTACGGTGCCCCACCCAGCGGTGAGATGGTTTCGCTTGGAGCGCGGCAGATCCGCGAAGAGCGATACCAGCTCTGGCGGTTGTCCAGCGGATTGCGACTCGTGTATTCGCACGCAGGGACCTTCGACATTGCTGGCGACGGATCGCGCATTGTCTGGGACCATCAGCCGGACGCGTTGCCCGAGTTGGTGCGGAGCATCGTTATCGGCCCCGCTATCTCGCTCGCTTTGGAGCTTGCGGGCTTTCTCTGCTTACATGGAAGCGCGGTCGCTATCGGGGACGCAGCGGTGGCGTTCGTGGGTCCCAAGTACCACGGCAAGTCCACTCTTGCGACTGCACTGACTGCCGCCGGCGGCCGGCTGATCGGTGACGACTTGCTCGTCATACGCGCGGGCAAGCCGGCCACGGTCCGACCTGGCGTTGCCAGCGTACGGCTGTGGGCGGACATGGCAGCCGCCCTCCCGTTAGGCAGCATTTGCGATAGGCTCATTCCGGGCGTGAAGACGACCGCAACCGGTTTTACGTGCGAGGCACTTGCGGAGGCCTCGACCGCGCTGAAGGCCATCTACGTGCTTTCCCCGGTCGCGAAAGAGGCGACGCTCATGGCGGCGACGCGGCGACTGCTCTCACCTAGCGAAGCAACTGTCGCCCTGGCACACCAGACCAAGCTCCCGGCTTCACTGGTCGGCCTTCGGGCAGCTGGATCCCAACTCGCCGCCGCGGCGGCAGTGGCCGCAACCGTGCCTGTATGGACGCTGAGTGTGGTACGAGATGTCGAGAGGCTGGAGGAAGTTGTAAGGCAGATTGCGGAATGGAGCCGAGTGAAATGACCATGCCGAGCATGATGACAAGTATTGCACCGACCACTGCCGTTCGCGCGTCGCCACAGCAGGTTTCCTGCAACGTCGCCGATGAGGCAGTCCTTCTCAGCATGCGCGACGGTGAGTACTACGGGCTAAATGAGGTAGCGGCTTGCATCTGGAAGCACATCCAGGAGCCGCGAACTGTGCTCGAAGTACGTAACGCGCTTCTCGCGGAGTACGATGAGATCGACGCCGGCGAGTGTGAGCTCGCGATCGTCGCATTTCTCACCGAGATGATTTCCCTTGAGCTGGTCGATCTTGTCTGACTGAGATGGCCTCTACTCGCTCGCGAATGATCGTTACACGAGCCATCGGAAACGTTGCATGGTCGCAACGGTTCTTTCATCCGGTGATTGCGCCACCTCGCCTCCAATGACCCGCGTTCCTTCGCCTATGGAGTCGATGAGCGGAGACGCCGAGGTTGATCTCGTCTTTCGTCTTGCGGCGCGCGAGCAGGATCCGGAAGTCCCGATGAGGCTCGCTTCCATACGTGACTGGCGCCGCCTCCTGCGATTCGCCTCGGACGAGAATGCGCTCATCGCATTGCGTCACTGCCTAAGGCACAAGGAAGCCGAGTCGGTGCCCGTGGAGGTCGAGCGTCAGGTGGCAATGCTCTCGCTGGATCGGGAGTTTCGCATGCGACGCCTCCAAGAGCGCGTCGAGGACGCAATCGCCGCGCTGAATCAGGTCGGTATAGAGCCGCTGCTGCTTAAAGGTGGAGCACTCGCGTACACGCTCTATGATGGCTCTTTCGTGGCACGTCCGATGAAAGACGTCGACCTTCTCGTCTTGCCCGATCGAGCGGACGAGGCGCGGGCGATCATGCTAGAACAGGGCTGGGTCCTCGATCCCGAGCTCCCGGGCGATGAGCGCTACGACACGCATCATCACCTCCCGCCGCTTCGCGACGTGACGGCGAGCGGTCTGCGTCTCGAGATTCATCGTGCTGTTTTGCCACTTGGCCATCCGTTTCGCTTCACAGACGAGGAAATTTGGCAGGCGGCGCGGCGCGTCAACGTCCGAAACGGCGATGCGCTCGTTATGCATCCATCGCATCACGCCGTGCACATTGCGATTCATTTCGCTTGGGCGCACATGCTCAATCTGGGTGCCTGGCACGCGTTCCGAGATCTGTCAAACCTCATTTCGCACGACGCTCTCGACTGGGACGATTTCGTGCGCACCGCAACGCAATGGGGCGCGTCGACATGCTGCTACTGGACTTTGCGCCTTGCGCGGTCTCTCTCGGACCTGGCGGTGCCCGAGGCAATTCTGCGGAAGTTGGAGCCAAGTATTCCCGAATTCGTTCGACGGCCATTGATGCGTCATTTCGCTCGCGCCTTAGCGCGCAGTGAGGCAAGCTGTCCCTCGGCGCGGCTCAACCGAGCCCTCTGGACGCTTGCTATGCAGCCCGAGCGCTGCGGTCATGGCGCTGTCCGTCCGTGGCTCGTGTCTCTGGAGCTTCTGTCCGCGTTTGATGAGAAAACGGTCCTCGAGGGACGCGGGCGACCTGCATCTGCGCTGATGCAGTTGCGCCGATCGGGGCGATACCTCACAGAGATCTTGGCGTGACGTCTTGCGCGCCACGCCTTGCCGTCGCGCCAACAGCGAGCCGCAGTGACAGTCCGCCAGTTCGCTGTTGGACCGAGACAACACCTGATGGTTATCCCTCTTTGCCGGCCAATGCAGTCGCCGACGTTAGTGCTTGTGGCGCAGTGAGATAGCTCCTAGGCCGGCGCGCGGCAACGAGCGCTTTGCCGTGGCAGTCATTGTGCAAACTGCGCCGGAGCAACGTAGGAAGTACTCTCGCGTGACCACTGCACCACCAGATATGTCGACGACGCACATCTTCACCGTAGATGTTGAGGAGTATTTTCAGGTTCACGCCTTCGAGGGCGTGGTCCGGCGTAGTGAGTGGCCCAGGCTACCAAGCCGAGTTGCGCAAAACGTCGAAGTGCTGCTGGATCTCTTGGCCGCTCGCAACGTCATCGGAACGTTCTTCATCCTTGGGTGGGTGGCGGAGCGGCACCCCCACGTCGTGCGACGAATTGCCGCGGCGGGCCACGAGATCGCGTCGCACGGCTGGTGGCACCACCGCGTCACGACGCTCGAGCCGGAGGAGTTTCGGGAGGACGTGCGCGCCTCGAAGCTGTTGCTCGAAGACATCAGCGGTCAACCGGTGACGGGATATCGCGCACCGAGTTTTTCAATCACACCTGATACTCAGTTCGCTTTCGAGATCCTGCTCGAGGAAGGCTACTCCTACGATTCAAGCGTCTTTCCTATTCGGCGCTCGAACTATGGTTGGCCTGGCGCCCCGCCGATTCCGCACGTGAAGCAGTGCGTCAACGGTGCGCTTCTCGAATTTCCGCTAGCGACGAGCTTGTGGGGCAGTTTCCGAATTCCGGTTGCGGGCGGCGGATACTTCCGACAATTCCCTTTCGCGGTCGTTCGACGCGCCTTCGAAGAGCATTCGAGGCAGGGCGTGCCGGGGGCGTTTGACATACACCCGAGGGCGCTCGATGCAGATCAGCCGCGCATGAGAGTGGGTCCCCTAACCCGCGTTCGCCACTCTCGCGGCCTCACGGACACGCCGCGGCGCCTCGACCTGCTACTGAGTGAAT
>JANWKK010000246.1 GCA_025451425.1 Gemmatimonadaceae bacterium | reverse complement strand
ATGTCGCGACCGAAATCGTTGAGCAGGCGAAATCTATCCCTCGTCCGATGGGCATGGTAGAAGAACGCTCCGGCTGTAACCGTTCACATCGACACACACGGTTACCAGATGATTCAGACAAAGCGCTCGACGGCGAACGACGCGAGGTCCATTCGCGGTGTCACCCCTCCAACGAGTGCTGCGACGCACTCTGCGGTGAGCGGCGCGAGGAGGATTCCATTCTTGCCATGGCCGCAGGCGTAAACGAGACTCGCGAATTCCGGATCGCGCGAAATGAGCGGTAGCCCGTCAGGCGTCATGGGTCGGAGTCCGGCCCAACTGCTCTGAAGTTCGGCGTGGGCGAGGCTCGGGACGACGGCCGATGCTGCTTCCCTGAGATGCCCAAGCGCAGCGGAGGTTGTGCTCACGTCGAAGCCGACTCGCTCGAGCGTGCTGCCGACGAGGGTGCATTCACCGCGCGGGACTAAATACGCATCGGCCGACGAGACTGCGTGCGACAGCGGGCATCCGCGCAATTGCAACATCTGACCGCGAACTGGCTCAACAGGGATTGGCCTGGGCACGCCGGCGATCAGTGCCGCCCACGCGCCTGCGGCGATAATGACGATCGTACTACGCTGGGTGCGACCATCTTCGGTGATGACGGTGCAGCCATCGGCGGCAGGCTGGATGACCGCAGCTCGGCCATCGACGACCTCAATCGACCACTCGCAGCGAACCGCTTCGCGGAGCGCTGCGAGCAGCCGCACATTGTCGACGTAGCCGTCGTCCCGATGCAGTGTTGCGTTGCTCGGAACTATCGCCGGCTCGAGAGAGTGAAGAGCCTCGACGTCGAGACGATCAGTGTTGAGTGAGCTCGCTTTCTCCTGGGCGGGCGTTCCCAGCTCGATGATCCCCGAACGGTTCAGGGTCACCTCTATTCCGGTGCGTTCGGCGAGCCAGTGGATCCAATCGGGATATCGATCACGGGACGCGAGCAGGAACGCACGCACTGCTGGGTCGGCCACGCCGATGGATGGCGCGAGTAGGCCGGCCGATGCCGCGGAGGCCGCGCCGGGAACGGCTCGTCCCAGAATCCGACAGGTTCCACCCTCCCTGGAGATCGCGAGCGCGGTTACGAGCCCGATGATTCCGTCACCGAGGATGAGCGCGTCAGTCATTCGGGGGGGGGTAGCGCGGGAAGCCAATGGACGCGAGAATCGATGTGAAACTCTTGCCAGCGGCGGGGCGTACGACCGCTCGGTAACGATTGTCCTTTCAACGTTTGGGAGACTCGCCGCATGCTCCGCACAATTTTCATGATCGGGCTGTTCGCGGTGCTCGGTCTGATCGCTCTTCGCGTGGTTTTTGGAATTCTGCCCGCACTCATCGGTCTCTTCGTAGCCATTGCGTGGTTCGCGATCAAGATCGCTGCCGTTGGCTTCCTGATCTATCTCGTGATCCGTGTCCTGAGTCCGGATACCGCGCGTCGGTTGCGCGAGAAATGGTCGGGCCCTGCTGTGTAATTGGCGGTTGGTGATTCGTAGTTGGTGAATTCGGAAAGGCCGGCCGCACTGCACGCGGACCGGCCTTCGTCGTTTGGCCGAGGGTGGGGCTTGGGGTAAGGGCCCACGGCCTCGGGCTAGATGCTAGCCCCTAAGCTCTAGCCTCTACCCCCTTCGATCCTCTCGACGACCGCCCACGTCAGCAGCGGCACCATGATCTCGTGGTGTCCGGTGATCTCGTAGCCCCTGCCGCTGTCGAGCGTCGGGCGTTGGACAACGTTCATCCGTGGACGATAATGTCGCTGCATGTCGAGATCGCAGGTGACGAAGTTGCGCGGTCGCCCCTCGTGCAGGTTGCGCGCGATCGTTAGGGCCTTGAGGAAGACCTCCGGCATGATGACCGCGCTGCCGAGGTTGAGCACGACGCCGCCGTCATCGAGTGAGCTGAGCGAGTGCGCCAGTCGACGAAAATCCCGATGACTCGTGTCGCCGATCGCCGCTCCGTTGGCGGCGGGGTGCTGATGGATGATCTCGGCGCCTAACGCGGCGTGAACCGTGACGGGAACGCCAAGGCGGTACGCACCGAGGATTACCGAGAGCTCAGGGTGCGCGAGACGTCCCGCGGCGTCCGCTTCGTCGAGTGTCACGGCGAGCCCCTCCCCCATGCCGCGTTCCTCGCGCTGGCCGCGAACGAACGCGTCGTTCATCTCCCGTCCTGTCTCATCGGCCATGCCGAAACTGCCGTCGCGCAGACCGACCGCGACGTCCTCCGAGGTGCCGCTAAAGCGCGCGATTTCAAAGTCGTGAATGGAGGCTGAGCCGTTCATCGCCACGTGCGTGATGACGTGCCGCCGCATGAGGTCGATCAAAAGCGGCGCCAAGCCGGTCTTCACGATGTGACCGCCGAGCATAACGACGACACCGCGCTCGCGTTGAGCCGCGTCGACGATCGCGTCGACGACGCGGCGAAAGTCGCGCGCCACGAGGACGTCCGGGAGTGCGTCGAGAAATGCGGCGAAGCTCAGATCGCGCGCTGGGGGGTGAGCGAACTCCTCCGCGCGCACTTTGTTCGGGCGACGCGCGACTGGAATCGTTCGCACGGCGCTCAGGTCGGCCTCGGGCATCGAGGCGTCAGACCTCGAGTCGCTGCTCACGGCAGCGAGTCGGTGGCCGAGGCGTTACGCTCCGGCGAGACGACCGGTGCCGCGCCTCGCTGATAGGAAGTCAGATACAAGTTGAGAGATCCGAACGGAAGCTTCGACTTCATCTGAAGCATGATGCGGTTCGTGTCGTCGGAGAGCCAGATCTCGGCCCGGCCACCTTCGGAGAAGATGCCGGTCGTCTTGATGATTGGCTGTAGAACGATAGCATCGAATTCGCCGGCGGGAACGCGAATGTGCTCCTTTCGCAGTACGCGAATCGTCACTGGATTGCGGTCCGGGCGGAAGTAACGGTCAAACTCGTAGGTTTTCCCGACCTCGAGCGGAATCGTGCGGACGAAGTACAGGAACGCGCCGTCGTCGAGCGGTGCGGCGACCGTTGGCGTTTCTGGCTTGCCCTCCTCGCGCACAACGCCGAGTTCGGGCATGATCTCGAAGCGCCGCTCACGACTGCGCCGCCCTTCGCTGAGCTCCTGCCAATGGCGCAGCGAGACGAGATTGCTCACGTCGATCCAGCTCTCGAGACGATCGTTCACCTTGAAGAAGAGCGTTCCGCCCGACACATGAAACACCGTGTGCCAGGCCGCGTGGCCGCGAACGGAATCGATCCCAGCAACCTGCATCGAACCGCTGCCAACGTGCAGAAACCCAAACTTCACGTCGTACTCGAGTCGCTCGCCGCTGGCGAAAGGTACCGGCGTTAGCGTGGAGGGCGCGCCAGCGAACGAAGGTGCTCCTGCCTGGGCAACGGCTTGTGAGCGAGCTGCCGCTGGAAGGAAGGTGAGCGCCGCGGCGACGACGAACGTCATCACGCGCGCGGAACGCCGCCGCGTTCGCTCAGCGAGCGTCAGGCGTTGGTCGGGCTGGGACGGGCGCGCGGTGGCGTCTCGTGCGTCCAAATCGGTACAGGTCGACGGCATCAGTCCAGGGATGAATTCGACTCTCGCGCGGGCGGAGATCGTAGCGTGGCTCGAGTGCGACTGTCTCGATGCGCCGTGCGAGCGGCGCCATGCGCATGAGCAAGTCCGCGTTCGCGGCCCAAACCGTTCCCTGGACGATCGGCTCATCACCCGCGTGACGAATGAGATCGCGCAGCAGCGTTATGCGATAGAGACGAAAGGTGCCGAACGGATCCGACACACCAGGCACCTTCATGAGTGGACGCAGAACCCAAGGAGCCATGCGTCGCAGCCAACGCACGGGCCGCGGCGGCGTCGCGGTCTCCGCGGCGGCTGGCCGCTCGGCGACGACGAGGTCTGCTCCCCCTTCAAAGCGCTTGATCAGCTCGGGCAAATGTTCCGGCTGGTCGGTGAAGTCGGCCTGCATGACGACCATTCCGTCGCGGCGCGGAGACCGCGTGCGTCGCGACACTTCACGGATCAACGTGTCGACCGCGCGCGCATAGCCGACGTGCTCGTCGGAGCCGATGATCGTAAGAGGAAGAACATCGGTATACGCTTGGAGCGTCTCGCCCGTCGCGTCGGTGCTCCCGTCATTGAAGACGAGAATCTCGTATTCGCGCGGATACTCCTGAAAGACCTTGCGAATACGCCACAGCAGCAAACCAACAGTGGGCGCTTCGTCGTAAGCAGGAATGCAGATGTACAGCAACGAGCACCCTCGAAGAAAATCGTACGATGAGACCGAAATTGCTCGGCGATGACGTCAGGGAGACGCTAGAAAATTAGACCCCCCGCAAGTGTCAGCGCCACTCGTTTCAGTTGGCGTGAGTCGATCGTCGATCTAGGCGCAGAGCGCAGAGCGTTGCGCGAAGAGCGTAGCGGGTTGACCCGATTCCCATCTCATGTACCGACGGACTGCCTTTCTCATTCTAGCAGGAACTCTCGCGCTGCTGGGTTGTTCACACGCTCCGCCACACACTTCAAGTGTGGTTCAGCAGGGCGCGCGCTTCGATCCCGGCTACTCCATCAACGCCCCCGAGCTGCGGCGTGACTTGTTCATATTCGCGGACGACTCGTTCCGTGGACGCGAGACCGGCACGGCGGACGCTCAGCGCGCCGCGGCTTTTCTCGCGCGTCGCGCGCAACTGCTCGGACTCGAGCCGGCTGGTGACAGCTTGTACATGCAGCGCGTGCCGCTCGTGCGCCAGGTTTTCACGAAGGCCACTCACGTGGCCGTTACGATATCGCACGGCCGGGAGCACGAGCTGCATCTGGGTGCCGACTATGCACCGGTGCTTGCGCTCGGCCAGGCACAATCCGACGCAAAGCGTAACGCCGAAGGCGAAATGATCTTCGTTGGCTACGCACCGACGAACGACGCCGAAAGCGACGCATTGGCGCGCTTCGATCTCGAGGGGAAGGTTCTCGTCGCTATTCATGGGGCACCGAGCAAGACTCGGAAGGATCAGGTGAGAAACCTCGAGTCGCAACGCGTCCTAACCGAGCGCTTGAACCGACTGATCGCGCTTCATCCGGCCGCCATCGTGCTCCTGATGACCGGCGGCGCGGAGCAACTCTACGAGCAAACATCGCCACGGCTGCTGCACCCGGTCGTGCCGGATCGACCCGGAGAGCATCCGGAGGACGCCGCATCCGACTCGACACGCAGGCTTCCAGTGATCCTGCTGGGCGTCGCGCGACGCGGTTCGCCGCTGCTGCCCTCGGGCTGGCCTAACGACGTAACGACGCAAGCCCTTGCCAGAGATCTGAGCGTCCATCTCGACATCGAACGTCAGCCGTTCACGGGCTACAACGTCGCCGCCGTGCTGCGCGGCAGCGATCCGAAGCTCAACAAGACGTATCTGATGTACGGCGCTCACTACGATCACATCGGCGTCGTCGCGGCGCGAAGACCAACGCGCCGAGCAAAGGTCGACACGATCGCGAACGGCGCCAACGACGATGCCTCAGGCAGCGTGGCCCTGCTGGCGATCGCGCGCCAGATGTCGTATCTCAGGCCCAGGCGATCGGTGTTATTCATCTGGCACATCGGATCCGAGAAGGGCTTGTTAGGCTCGTCGTACTTCACCGCCCATCCCACCGTTCCGATGGACTCGATCGTGACCGAGTTCAACGCCGAGGCAATCGCTGGAACTGGGGAGAACACCGTCTCGCTGATTGGCCCGCGCGCCGCGCCTAACTACTTGAGCTGGCGCGTCGGCATGGTCGTCGATTCGGTGAATCGTGCGCTGCTGACGCCATTCCACATCGATCGCCAATGGGACGATCCGGATGATCCGGACAACGTGTACGAGCGCGGCGATCAGTACAACTATGCGAAGCGTGCGATTCCCGTCATCTTGTTCTCGACGCCCTGGGACGGCGACCACGCGTCCCTGGACGAGCCACAGAAGATCGAGTACGACCAACTGGCTCGCGTCGCGGAACTGATGTTGGAATCCGGATTCGCGGTTGCGAATCGGTCGACGCGACCGACAAGTGAAGCCGTCACACAATCGATTAGCAGTCGCCAGCACTGAGTGCCAGAGTTATTGCTTTTCGGCGCTGCGCTCCGTCCGCGGTATAGCACCTGCCTTGTCGCGCTTACGCGTTCCAAGGTCTATCTGGAGGCGCACGCTTCGTGTGCGCTCCCGTTGGTACTAGCGCGACACCGCCGGGTATAACAAGCACGGAGGTAACTGATCTCATGATTCTCGCGAATACGAGACAGCATCTCACGCGCAACGACGCACAGCTGGCGCTGCGCATTCTCGCGTGCGACTCGGATACGGAGCTCGGCGCGCTCGAAACGCGCCTTGCGAACGACGGTATTGATGCGCTGCTCGATGATCCCAGACTCCCGGTGGCGCTCGTGCGATCGGCGTCTGGCGCGCACGCGTCGTTTCCCTTGTTCGCCTACGTGATGGTGCGACATGCGCTGCGTCGGCTCGGCGAGGGCGATCGGGCGCTGGCGGATTATGTCGCGGCGATCGTCGTGCATTTTGGCGTTCGTGATCGGTCGGCGCGCGTCGGCGAGAGCGACGATCAGGTGTATGCGGCGCTCGCCGACCTGTATCACGACGTCAATGATCCCGATGCGCGGCGAAGCTTTCTCGTGCGCGCGCACCTCGGCAACTACGCACTCTGGCTGAGCGGGATCTTCCCGGATCACGTCGAGCAGCGCCGATGGAACCGCGGCGGACCGCAGTTGGACTACTATGAGGAGATGGGTCGCCGTGGCTTTCAGCTCGCCGCTGAGCATCGCCTCGCCGAAGAGCATGGACTCGCGCCGCTCTACGCGGCAGCAGCGGATCGGTTCGGTCTCCTTCGTCTCGCTCTGAATTCGCTCAGCGATTGGTTGTTCTTCCCGAACGTGCACACGCCAGAACGACTGATGCGCCAGGTGACGGACGAGACGAAGTGGAAGCTGGCATCGTAGCGCCGAGGGTTGAGCGTAGAGTGCAGAGGGTGGAAACGCGTTAACGTGCCGCGACGGCACGTGCAAAGGCCGCGAACAGGTTGCGATCCCAAGGCTCTGTGGTATTCGTGAGCTCTTCGGGATGCCACTGTACGGCGAGCATCCACCACGTGGGGTCGGTCGATTCCGCGCCTTCGACGATGCCATCGGACGCGCGAGCGGTAACGCGTAGCTCGTTTGCGATGCGCGCGAGTGCCTGGTGATGAAAGGAATTCGTCGTCAGGCAGTCTGTCCCGAGCGCTTTCGCGAGGTTCGATGTTGCGTCGACGCGAACCTCGTGAACCCGTTCGTCACGGTTGTCCTTGGGATCGTGATCGATCGCGCTCGGGCACTGGCTCGGGATGTCCTGAACCAGCGAGCCGCCAAACGCGACATTCACGACCTGAATGCCGCGACAGATCGCGAGCGTTGGCACGCGACGCCGTCGCGCCTCGAGGATCAATGCAATCTCGCTTTCGTCGCGTCCCTCGTGCGCCTCGACCGTGGAGTGCGGCTCCTCGTCATAACGCGCCGGGGAGACGTCCTCACCGCCTGTGACGAGGAGGCCGTCGACGCCGTCGAGAATAGGCGACGCTGCCGACGCCAGGAGTGGCGGTACCACCAGGGGCACCAAACCGACCTTGGTGAGCGCTTCGGTGTATGCGAGATTCACGCGCACTCGCGGCGCGCCGCGAATGATTTCGGTTGTGCCAGTGACGGCAACGAGTGCGGATTTCGAAGTGATGGACACGTGATGAAAAGGACGGAAGTGCAGATCCCTCGCTACGCTCGTGATGACAGCATCGCTGCGCTCGGGATGACAAACGTTGCGGGGAGCCTGCGCGCTTCACTATCCTAAGCCCGCTCTGCCACCGAGGCCACCGAGTCGTGTTCGAGAGTTTACGAAAATCGCTGGACGAACTGTTGTCACGTTCGACGCCGCCTGAAGAGCGGCGTGAAATCGTCTCGCGCATGCGTGACACGCTCGTTCAAGCAAAGGTGGGCCTACAAGATCTTCGCGACGCGCTGGGGAAGTCGCGACGCCGGCTCGACGTTGAGCGCCGAGAATTGGAGACTGTGCAGCGCCGCAAAAAGCTGGCGGAGCAAGTCGGAGACGCCGAGACGGTGCGCATCGCGGCGCAGTACGAGCAAATGCACGTCGAGCGCGTCGAGGTCCTTGGCAGGAAGCTGGACGCTCAGGAGAGCGAGCTCGCGTTGGCCGAGCGCGACGTCACGCAGATGATGTCGGAGCTGCGTGCGGCGGCGGCGGGCATTCCGTCGAGTGGCGAACGCGGCAGCGCCGCGGCAATGAAGGCGGCCATGGACGAGGTCGAATCGGATCTTGGCCAGGGCAAGAACGAGACGTTGCGGCAGGAGATCGATGGTCTCTCGCGCGCGCGCACTCGCGCGGATCACGAGGCGGACGCGGCGCGCAAGCTCGAAGAGCTGAAGCGTCGAATGGGCAAATAGCTCTCTCGAGCACATGCGACGAACGCGCCTCGCGCTGATCAGGGGCGTTTCGACGCTCCTCGTCTCGACGCTTGCGTCGGCCGTTCAGGCGCAAGACAGCGCGCGGGCGCAGCCAACCGGCGACGTCACGCGAAAGCCCGTTGCGTGCAGCGGGCAACGCGTCAACGACATCGTCATTCGCTCCTTCGCGCCAACGACCGCGGCGCTGCGGAGCGTGCCCGTAATCGCCTATATCGCGCGCTCGGTACATGTGACGACACGGCCAGATCTCATCCGCCGCTATTTGCTGATGGCGCGAGGGGACACGTGCACAGAGCTACGGCGTTCGGAGTCCGAACGCATTCTGCGCGCGCAGCCCTTTCTGGCTGACGCATCCGTCCTTGCCTACGCGGCCGACAGCGGCACGGTGGATCTGGACGTCAGAACGATCGACGAAACCTCGGCGATCATTGGCGGGACGGTGACCTCGGCGAGCCCGTTCCTCACCGCGGCGCGTGTCGGCAGCTCGAATCTGGGTGGAGGGGGTATCTATCTTGTGGGCAATTGGCGCCACGACGCCAACTTCCGCGACGGCTTCGGCGTTCGATTCACAGATTATCAACTCGGCGCGCTTCCATACCTACTGAACTTCGAGGCGCAGCAGGATCCGCTCGGCAACCACCTGGTCGTTTCTGCAGCACACCCGTTTCTCACGGACCTGCAGCGGATCGCCTGGAGCGGGGTCGCCGGCTCGACGGACGACTACGTCTTCTTCGCGACGAGCCAGGACATTCAGCACGCGTTCAACTCGCAACGAAACT
>JANWKK010000245.1 GCA_025451425.1 Gemmatimonadaceae bacterium | reverse complement strand
GCGATCATGCGGATTGCCTCACGAGGGCCGCCACACTTCGAGAGCTTGATGTTGATTCCGTCGACGATGCCGGCGAGCTTCGCCACATCCGTCGCAATGACACAGGACTCGTCGGCGATGATCGGCAACTCCGAGCGTTCGCGCACGAAGCGCAGCCCATCAAGGTCGTGTGAAGGCAGCGGCTGCTCGACGAATTCGACACCAAGCTCCGCGAGAAGCTCGATCATCCGCAGCGCGCGCTTGGGTGTCCACGCGGCATTCGCGTCGACGCGAAGCGTTTTGGTCGGCGCCGCACGACGCACCGCGCGGATGATCTCCTCGTCGCGATCGCTCCCGAGCTTGATCTTGAGTACAGGATACTGAATCGCTTCGTCGACGCGTGCCTCGAGCTCCTTCTCGGTTGCGGGAATGCCAATGGTGAAGCTGGAGAGTGGCGCTTTCGTGGCATCCAAGCCCCAGAGTCGATACACGGGAATGTCGAGCCGCTTCCCGACGAGATCGTGCGCCGCAGCGCTGATCGCGGACTTCATCGATCCGTTGAGTCGGAGCGCGGTATTCATCTCCGCTTCGAGATTTTCGAGCGCAAAGAGATCGTGCGAGAGCACGCCTTCGGCAACGGGCGCCAGCTTCGCGAACGCTGCGATCGCGCTGTCGGTCGTCTCGCCGTAAAAGCGATTTGGTGCAGCTTCACCCCAACCTTCTACGCCATCACGATCGACGAGACGAACGCGAATCAGCTTCCATTCGCTCGACCCGCCTCGGGCAATTACGAATGGATGCTTGGTGTGAACGGTGTGCGTGTCGTAGGAGAGCTTCATGCGGGGCGCGGGATGCGGGCGGCGAGAGAGGGTAGAGGGCTGAGGGTTGCGCGTGAGTTTAACACTAGAGCTTTGACCCGCATCCCGCATCCCGCATCCCGCGTTCTACGCGCCCTTCGCCAACCTCGCCACGCGCGCGAGCCGCGCAAACTCTTTCGCGTTCGGCGACGACATCAGGAAACCGATGAGCGCATCCGCCAGCTCGTAGCCGCGGGCGTAGCGATCCGAGGGATTCTTCTCCAAGCACCGCATTACGATCGTGGAGAGGGCCGCTGGCACGCGCTTGTTCGCCTCATCGAGTGGCACCGGCTTCTCGTGCACTTGCTTGTAACCTACGGAAAACGAATCTGCGCCATCGAATGGCGGATAGCCTGCCAGCGACTCGTAGAGCATGATGCCCATCGCATACACGTCGCTTCGGCCGTCGATGAGCTTTCCCATCGCCTGCTCGGGTGACATGTAGTGCGGCGTCCCCATCGCGCGGCCACTTGCGGTCAGCCGTCCATGAAAGCGCGCTGTCGCGATACCAAAGTCGGTGATGATCGCGTTGCCGTCTTCGTCGAAGAGCACGTTGTCCGGCTTGACGTCGCGATGCACAATGCCGTGACGGTGCGCGTAATCGAGACCGCTCGCGACCTGTGCGGCCGCCGCGGCGACGAGCACCGCATCGACGTTGCCCTGCTTCTGCACCTTGTCAGCGAGAGAGCCGCCGTCGTAGTACGGCATCACGGTGTAGACGATACCGTCGACCTCACCGCAGTCGAGAATCGGACAGATGTGTGGATGGCAGAGTTGCGCAGCGGATTCCGCCTCACGACGGAAGCGCTCTGCGATCTCCGGATCCTTGCCGAGATGCGCATGAAGCACCTTGACGACGACACGACGCGCGAGGAGGGCCTGCTGCGCGAGGTACACGTCGGCCATGCCGCCGCCGCCCAAGCGGCGTATGACGCGATAGCGACTTCCGGTCGCGCGACGAAGCTTCGAGATCTCCACGTCGGGCTGCTCGAATGGCGCGGCGACGACCTCGGGCAACGGGTCGCTGCATCGCGTGCATGTCGCGGCAGACGCGCGATTCCAAGTCCCGCACTCAGGACAGAACATGCATCACCCGCATCGCGTCAGCCCCCGAACTGCATTCGCACGAAATCGAACGGCGGCCACGGACCACTGAGGTCCAGCGCGAGTCCCGGATTGCGGCGTCGTTGGTCGTCGACGGCAGCCACGAAATCGTCCCATAGCTCTCTATCGATCAGAAACGCAGAGCTGAGAACTATGCCGGTAAGCTGCTCAGACTTCAATGGAACCGCGATGACCGCGTGGCGCCGCAGCAAGCGAAGCGACTCGGCCGCCGCAGCGGCGACATCGGAGCCCGTTTCGCGCTCGCCGACCTTGCCATCTACACGACCGACGTGCACCCGAGCGACCGCTCGATCCTCCACGAAGGACAGCGCCTCGGTGAGCGTGACATAGTGGAGCTCGAGCCACCGTGTAAGCGTCTCGCGCGATCGGAACACCGTACCGACGGGCGCAGGCAGCACCGGTGCCTTTCCGAAGATGTCCTCGACGATTCTTCGATATTGCTCGATCATCTCGCCCGTGGGAGCCCCCGGGCTGTACTCGGCTGGCGTCACGATGGCCGCGAGATCGCGGACGTGGAGCCACTCGATGGTCTCGAGCGGCTTCGCTTGCGCGTGGTGCTCCACATCCGTGATGCCGAACAGCCGGAGCGCGTTAGGCATGTGGACCGACGTCTATTTCAGTTCCCGCGGGGCTGATTTTCATCGATTGCCTTCGCGCCAATTTCACAAATGGGAGCCTGAAATAGGACGACCACGGGCCTCCAAAATCAACAACCCTAGCCCCTAATCCCTAGCCCCTAACCCCTTCATCATGGTGACGCACGCCTCAGCCAGCCGTTCCGGCACGTAACCACCTTCCAGAACGCTCACCACGCGGCCCCCACACCACCCTTCGGCCCGACTCACCATCTCCCGCGTCAACCGATCGACGTCCGCTATCTCGAGCGTAAACCCGCCTAACGGGTCACCCGCGAGTGAATCGAATCCCGCCGAGATGCAGACAAGATCTGGCGTCCAGCCCTGCGTGGCTTCGTCGACGGCACCGAGGAAGGCGGAAACGTAACGATCTGCCGCAAGACCAGCAGGCATTGGCACATTCCAGACCGTGTCGTGAGGCCCGCGGTCCGCCGCAGCGCCCGTTCCGGGGTACCAGGGCCACTGATGCATCGACACGAAGTGGATGTTCGGTTCCTCTTCGACCAGGGCCTGCGTGCCATTTCCGTGATGCACGTCCCAATCGACGATCAGCACGCGCTCGACTGCGTGTCTTGCTCGCGCATAGTGCGCACCGACGGCGACGTTGCCAAAGAGACAGAACCCCATCGCTCGCGCGCGCAGGGCGTGGTGGCCTGGAGGACGCACGGCGCAGAAGCTCCTCGCGGCTCGGCCGTCCAGTGCCATGTCGACGGCGTCGAGGACGCAGCCAGCGCCAGCCGTCGCGGCGTCCCACGATCCGGCACTGACGACGGTGTCGGGATCGAGACGGCCGCCACCGCCCTCGACGATCGCATGCACGCGGTCCAAGTACTCCGCATCGTGCGCGAGCGACAACTCGGAGCGCGTGGCGTGTCGTCCTTCGACGTGCACGAGCGCGTGAAAGAGCTCGGGATGCTCGCGCAAAGCGCGTGGAATCGCGCGGAGCCTTCCGACGTGCTCCGGATGCCCCCAGCCGGTGTCGTGCCGGCCACAGTCGGCGTTGGATATGAACGCGACCGGCAAAGAGAGAGGGGCTATGGGCTAGTGGCTAGCCTAACGACCACTTCCCGCGTCAACGAACCGGTCGCCTTCGGCGGTGCGTGAGGAGCAGGATCGTGCCGTCGCCGACGCCGAGGTCGGAGAGCGGAGCCGCTTCGTCCAGGATCTCCCACCCGCGAAACTTGAGCACGAAATCGCTGTGCATCTCGGCTTCGGGAAAGAGGGCCTCGAGGGCGCGCACCTTCACGGTCAGCAGCGGCTCGCGAGGTGACACGACGATTCGCACTGCGTCCCATACCTCCGGCATCTCGACCCGAATGGTGATGCTCGGCGCCGTGGCCGGCGTCAGCTTGATCGTCGTAGTCCGCGCACGAAGCTGCGACACGAAGAGCTCGGTCATGATTGCACCGCGGGCAACGTCGAGAAGAACCGCGCGAGCTGCATATCGAAGAGGTATGTCGAGCCGGTCACACGCGTGCCGTTACTCGATGGAGCTACGCCAATGACGATCTCCTCTCCGCCCTGTCCGCGAAAACTGCAGAAGGCGGGGCCTTCTTTATCGAGAAAAGCAGCATACAGCGGCGTGCGACGAGAGAAGAAACCTTTCGCTCGCGCTAACACCTCGTTCGGCGGGAGCGTCGTCTGGAATTCCTGCAATGTGCGTTGTGAGGGCGCCATTTCAAAAGTTCTAAATTGCGGAGTTCAGTGAGGATCGGCTGTCGGCTCTTCGTTGGGCTCGTACGCGAGCGGAATCTCGACACGAAAGGTCGAGCCGACGCTGGGCGTGGAGACGAGCACGATATCGCCGCCTAGTAATCTCGCCAGGCGACGTGCCAACGCGAGTCCCAGGCCAGAACCGCCATAGCGGCGCGTGATCGAGCCGTCGACCTGACGGAACTCGTCGAAAACGAAGCGCTGTGCCTCGGGCGGGATCCCAATCCCGGTGTCCTGCACGCTGAAGATGACCCGGTCCTCGAGCACTTCGAGCTCGACACGGACCTCGCCCTCATGCGTGAACTTGTATGCGTTGCTAAGGAGACTAGCCAGGATCTTCGCGATCTTCTTCCTGTCGCTCCACATCACGCGCGCAGGCGGTGCATGCTCGCCGTTCCCGGACTCGATGCGCGGTGACTCGATGATACGGAGCTGAACCGATTGCGGACGACCCGGCGTGTTCGCCATCGCCATCTGCAGCGGTTCCCTGGGATCGAAGCCGCTCACGACAACCTCGAGCCCGCCACGTTTGAGCGTCGTGAGCTCGAGCAGATCTCCGATCAGTCCGAGGAGCTGCTCACTCGCGGATTTCACCTGACCGAGCGTCTTCTGCTGCTCGTCGTTGATCGGGCCGGCTAGTCCTTCCTGCATGAGGGAGATGTAGCCGATCACGGCCGTAAGCGGAGTCCTCAACTCATGAGATATGTTCGACAAAAACTCGTCCTTGATCCTGCGCGCCTCGAGCAAAGCCACGTATTGCCGCTCGAGCTCCGAGTTCGATTCGACTAGCGCACCGTTTGCGCGTCTGAGCTCCTCGATGAGGCGCGCCTTCTCCGCCGTAGCCGCCATCTGGTCGGCCACCATGCGAAGGAGACTTCTGGTGTCCGGCGTAAGCGCGTGTGGGTCGGTGAAATAGAACGTAACGGCGCCCAGCACCGCCTGGCCGGTCTGTAAGGGGAGCGCGACGAGCGAGCGAAAGCCGAGCTCCGCCGCGACTTCCTGCCAATCTTCGAGTGAGGGATCTGCGAAGACGTCGGCTATCTCGATTGCGCGACGCTCGCTCGCCGCTTCGCCACTGGGACCGAAGCCGAGCCGGACGCGCATCTCGCCAAGAAACGGTGAGAACTGTGCTGGCCAGTTGTGCACAGCGCCGAGTC
>JANWKK010000244.1 GCA_025451425.1 Gemmatimonadaceae bacterium | reverse complement strand
GTTCTCGACGCGCCCTTCTCGACGCGCCCTTCCACTCCTTCTACTCCCTTTACCTTAGATAGCCTTAAACAACTCGAACGGCTGCTCACAGGCTTGACAATACATGATCGCCTTACACGCCGTCGAGCCAAACTCGCTCCGCGTCTCCGTCTTCTTCGACCCACAATACGGGCACGCCACGCGCTCGACCGCGGGCGAACGCGTAAGCATAACGAGACCCTCCTCCTGCAACCGGCCGGGAGGGGCGATGCCGTAGGCGGAGAGCTTCTGCTTTGCCTCCGCGCTCATCCACTCGGTTGTCCACGCGGGTGCGTACACGGTCTCGAGACGTATCGGCGACAGGCCGCGCGCCTCGAGCGCGGCGGTGATGTCCTCTTCGATCACGCGCATCGCTGGGCAGCCTGAATAGGTTGGCGTGATCGTCACCGTCACGCTCGACCCATCGACGACCACGTCGCGAACGATTCCGAGCTCGACGACGCTCAGCACGGGAACCTCGGGATCCTTCACCTCGTCGAGGATCCCGAAGATATCGTCGCGCGTGAGTGGCGCGCTCACCATGATGCGCCCGGGTGCGAGCGTGCGACGATCTGCATCTCAGCGAGCATGTGGCCGAGGTGCTCCGTGTGCCGCCCCTCGCGGCCGCCGCGCTGCATGTACACGCCCTCCGGAATCGTTAGGCCAGCGCGAGCCAGGACGTCGCGGACGGTGGTCTGCCACGTTCGCTCGAACGTCGACGGGTCGACGCCAAGGCCGTCGGCGGCCACAGCGCGATCGACGTCATCAGCCAGGAAGAACTCACCGGTGTAGCGCCACAGATCGTCGACGGCGCGCTGCGCGCGAGCGTGGCTCTCCTCCGTTCCTCCGCCGAGCTTCACGACCCAATCGGCGCTGTGTCGGACATGGTACCGGGATTCCTTCACCCCCTTGGCGGCGATGCCAGCGAGCTCGCGATCGGTGCTGACCTGGAGCGCTTCGGCCTGCAGCAGCGCGAAGATGCTAAAAAACAGCTGCCGAACGATCGTCACCGCGAAGTCGCCCTTCGGGAGCTCGACGAGAAGCGCGTTCCGATAGTCGACCGCGTCGCGAAAGTAGGCCAGCGCATCGGCGTCGCGCCCCTTCCCTTCTTTCTTGGCGGCGAGACCGAGCAGCAGCGTCGCCTGACCGATGAGGTCGAGCGCGAGGTTCGCGAGAGCGATGTCCTCCTCGAGGATCGGCGCGTGACCGCACCACTCCGACAGACGATGTCCGAGCACGAGGCGGTCGTCGCCTAGTCTGAGCAGATAGTCGGATGAGGAGTTGCTCATTGGCACCCACGCACGTCCGCGTTCATCCGCGTTCCTCAGACTTTGACGCCACGCGGCACCTTGTAGAACTGCGGATGACGGTACGGCTTGTCGTTCCCCGGATCGAAGAACGGACCCATGTCCTCCGGAGTCGACGCCGTGATCTGTCCCGAGCGAACAACCCAGATGCTTACTGCCTCACCGCGCCGCGCGTAGACGTCGCGTGCATTCTGCAATGCCGACTCGGCGTCGACCGCGTGCACGCTTCCCGCGTGCTCGTGCGGATCGCCGCCTGGCGGTTGGACGAAAACTTCCCAGAGCGGCCATTGGCTGTCGCGCGGCTCCGCCCCGTCGGCGCGCGATGCGTGCGTCGTGTTCTCGTTTGCCATCGTCTCGGATCGGGCGGCCCGTTAGGCGGCCTCGGAGCTAGAACTGGCAGCGCTCTGCTTGGCGGCGTACGCCGCCGCGGCAACGCGGACCCATTCACCCTCCGCGTGCGCGTCACGGCGCGCGGCAAGTCGCTCGCGGTTGCAGGGGCCGTTTCCCTTGACCACGCGCCAGAACTCGTCCCAATCGATAGGACCGAACTTCCAGTTCTGACTCGTTTCGTCATACGCCAACTGCGGATCTGGAATGACCAGGTCGATCGCGTTGGCCTGAGCAACCGTCTGGTTGACGAAACGCTGCCGGAGCTCGTCGTTGCTCTTGCGCTTGACGCCCCAGCGCATCAGTTCGTCGCTGTTGGACGACTGGCTGTCGTGCGGGCCGAACATCATGAGCGACGGCCACCACCAGCGATCGAGCGCGTCTTGCGCCATGCGCCGCTGCTCCGGCGTGCCGGCGGCAAGCGTCACCATGATCTCGTAGCCCTGGCGCTTATGGAAGTTCTCTTCCTTGCAGATGCGAACCATCGCGCGCGCGTACGGCCCGTACGACGCCTTGGCAAGCATCGTCTGATTGACGATCGCCGCGCCGTCAACCAGCCAGCCGATCGCACCGATGTCCGCCCAGGTCAACGTCGGATAATTGAAGATGCTCGAGTACTTGGCCGTGCCGTTGAGCAACTGCTCAATCAGCTCCTGTCGATCGATGCCGAGCGTCTCTGTGCCACAATAGATATAGAGGCCATGACCGGCCTCGTCCTGCACCTTCGCGAGGAGCGACATCTTCCGCCGGAGGGACGGCGCGCGAGTGATCCAGTTGCCCTCCGGCAGCATCCCGACGATCTCGGAATGCGCATGCTGGGACATCATCCGCACCAACTGCCGTCGGTAGCGTTCCGGCATCCAGTCCTTCGGCTCGATCGTCTCGCCGGCGGCAATCCGCGCCTCGAATGGCGCGAGGCGCTCCGAATCTTCCGGAGACGTTGCTTGAGTCTGATGAGGCTGGGTTGGTGTCATGGCACTCGAATTATACACGCCGGCCGCGGACCGGGTGAAGCGTGGCGCAGAGCGCTCGGTGCGTATAGCGTTTTGCCATGCCTGACTCCGTGACTTCGAGGCCGCAGACCGCCGATGGCGAGGTCAACGTCGCCGTGGTCGACGCCATCGCCACCGTTCGCTTTTCACACCCGAAGGGCAACTCCTTGCCGGCGGCGCTGCTGGGCCGCCTCGCGGCCGAGATTCGTCGACTCGGGACGCAGAATGACGTGCGCGTCATCGTGCTCCGCAGCGGCGACACGGGACCCTTCTGCGCCGGCGCCTCGTTCGATGAGCTCAAGAGCATTCGCGACGCCGCGACTGGCAAGGAGTTTTTCATGGGCTTCGCGCGCGTGATCCTCGCGATGACGCGGTGTCCCAAGGTCATCATCGCGCGCGTCCACGGAAAGACGGTCGGTGGTGGCGTCGGGCTCGTCGCGGCGTCGGATTACGCGATGGCGGTGGAATCGGCATCGATTCGCCTGAGCGAGCTTGCCGTCGGGATTGGCCCCTTCGTCGTCGGCCCAGTGATCGAGCGAAAGATCGGACTCGGCGGCTTCAGCCCGATGGCGATCGATGCCGATTGGCGCTCCGCTCGATGGGCGGAGGAGTTCGGTCTGTACTCCAAGGTGTTCGAGAGCGTGAATGCACTCGATAGCGGGCTCGATTCGTTCGCGCGGAAGCTGGCGCGCTCGAATCCGCAAGCGCTCGCGCAGCTGAAGTCGATCTTCTGGCAGGGCACCGATGACTGGGATCGACTGCTCGAGACGCGTGCCGAGATGAGCGGCTCACTGGTACTGTCGGATTTTACACGCGCCGCGATTGCAGCCTTCGATCAGGGAGCCCGAGCCTAGCGACGCGACCGAGGATTCGCTGGCGCAGTCGTAGGGCGGGCGCTTCCAGCAGGTGCCAGGACAGCGCTGCGGGCAGAAGACCGAGTCCCGCCGCGATGATCTCCGCGCGCGCGCCATGCGCCTCGACTCTGGCGGCCACAAACTGCACCGCCGCCATGTGCCAGAGGTAGAGCGAATACGAGTATCGATGGCCGAAGTCAGCAATGGGTCGCGCTGCCAACCATTCTACGGAGTGAGTGGCGGCATAGGCGACCGTACTTGCGGCGAGCAGCGCTACCGACGAGAAGCCAACGACCTCCATTGGCGCCGCGAACCATTGTGCGGCCCGTGCGACGGCGATTACGACGAGTGTGACGATTGCTCCCGCGATCATCGATGGCAGTGCCCACCGCCTAACGAGCGCGCGATGCTGTGCGTTTCGCACGAGGACGGCGACGGCGGCTCCGAAGGCGATGGTATCGGCGCGCGTCGGCGTCAGGACGTATATCGCGTCCGAACTGGCATGGAACACGCCGAGCAGAACGAGGCGCAGTAGCGGGCAGGCGACGATGATGACGACGCAGACTCGGAAGAGCGCGCGGGCGGTGACCCATCGCACGATCCACGGCCAGACGAGATAGAAGTGTTCCTCAACCGCGAGGCTCCAGAGCGGGCGAGTTGCCGATACCGTGCCGACCCACGTTCCGGCGACGATGAGAATGTTCGTGGCAAAGAGCCAGTACCATGGCTGTGCCGCGACGAACAGCCGATAGTCGTCCGGCGTGATGCCCACAAAGGTCGGCGCGGCGAGAAGCACGATCATGAACGCCGCGAACGCGGGCACAATTCGAACGAAGCGCTTGAGATAGAACGTTCGGGCGTACTCGCCTAACGGCTTCGCGCGGCCGTCGAGCAGGATCCCCGTGATGAGATAGCCGGATAAGGCGAAGAAGAGATCGACGCCCATCCAGCCCCAACTCCCGATCGTGTTCAGGGTGCCAGTAGCGGCTTCCGCGACGTGAAAGAGAACGACTGCGATGATCGCGATCGTCCGTAGACCGTCGAGCTCCGGCACATGTCGTCGACTGCTGTGAGTCACACCATGAAGACGAGTTCCGCACCGATGATGCTACAGCTCGTTTCGTCCGCGCGGCTATCATGCCCGACATTGCAAAACGCGAAGCGTGACTCGCCCATCCTTCCGCACGTCGAACTTCCGCGAGTCCCTGGTGCACCTCTCGCCTCTAGGCCTTAGCCCCTAGACCAATGTCGATGCGTCTTTTTCTCAAGCCGTACTCCATGAACGGAACCGGCATTCGGCTGCTCGATTATCGCCGCGTGTCCGAAGACAGCTATGAAGCCACACGCTGGTTGACGATTCTTTTCATTCCAATACTGCCGATCGGCACGCTGCTCATCCGGCCTGGAACAGCAGAAGGCATCGCCACGATGATGCGCTACTCGTTTCAGTTGCTGGGCAAGCGACCGATGAACTGGCGTCGCGTGTTGCGCATGTACGCAATCGATCTGATCGCCGCGCTGCCCGTCGCGCTGTGCGCCGTATTCGAGACGCCCGGTGAGATGACGGACCTCTGGCTGACGATGTTCATCTTCTCGGTGTTGTGGGCGGTCGCCGTTTTCGCCTTCACGCAACGCGGACGTCCGGTGTACAGCACGCCCGCTGCACAGCCGATGCCGTCTGGTGAAAAGACGCCGCGCAAAGCCGCCTAACGTCAAGCGTTCGTTTCGACGCGCGTTTGTGAACTGCGCCTTCAGGTCGTGGGCGGATTGAATCCGGCGTGCTGCTGGTCGATCCAGCTCTTCTGGTAGTTCGGATCTTCGATGGCGAGCGCCTGCTTCGCCACGTGCAGCGGACGGAAGGAGTCCATCATCACCGCCAGCTCGTCCGTCCGCTTCGCGCCGATCGACGCTTCGGCGCGACCGGGGTGCGGCCCGTGCGGAATGCCATCCGGATGATGCGTGATGCTTCCGAACTCGATCCCTTTGCGGCTCATGAACTCACTCGACGCGTAATAGAGAACTTCATCCGAGTCCACGTTGCTGTGGTTATACGGCGCGGGCACGGCCTCGGGATCGAAGTCGTAGGGCCGCGGGCAGAATGAGCAAATTACAAACCCGTCTCCCTCGAACGTCTGGTGAACCGGCGGCGGCTGGTGCACGCGACCGACGATCGGCTCGAAGTCGTAAATATTGAATGCCCAGGGATAGAAGTACCCATCCCAGCCGACTACGTCGAACGGATGATGGTCGAGAATGAACTCGTTGAGGCCGTCGTACTGTTTTACGAGCAGACGGAAGTCACCCATCTCGTCGTGGGTCTTGAGCTCCACGGGCAGACGAATGTCGCGCTCCGAGTAGGGAGCGCCCTCTTTGAGCTGGCCAAACTCGTTCCGGTATCGCTTCGGCCAGCGGACGTGCCCTCGACTCTCCATGATGAGGAACTTTGGATGATCCCCTTTCATGTCGAGCTGGTAGCGGTGGAGGATGCCGCGGTGAATGATCAGGTAATCGCCCTCGCGGAACGGCAGGTCGCCGAAGACGGATTCGAGCGTTCCGCTTCCCTTGGCAACGTAGACCACCTCGTCACCCTGCGCGTTGCGGTAGAAGTGCGCGTCCTGTTCGTCGGGCTCGACATACAGCATCGCGATGTCGGCGTTGAAGAGTAACGGAAGTCGATCAAGGGTCGGGCTGCCACCGCTCTTTACTTTCGACGTGCGGAAATGCCGATGGCGAAGCGCCCAGTTTGGATCGGCTTCATACGTGACCTCCTTGATCCGCTTCACGGACTTGATCGTCGTCGGTGGGTGTACGTGATAGAGCAACGCCGACGTGCCGGTGAATCCCTCATGCCCCATCAGCTCTTCCGCATAGATGCCACCGTTCGGCTTGCGGAAGGCGATGTGCCGCTTGCGGGGGATGGAGCCTAACGAATGATAGATGGGCATGTGAAAAAGGGGCTAGAGGGTAGGGCCTAGGGGCGAGGGCTCGCTGTCCACGCCCCTAGCCCCTAAGCCCTAGCCCCTCGTTACAGGTTTCCTCTTGCAGCTTGTTCCCGCTCGATCGCTTCGAACAGCGCGCGGAAGTTCCCCTTTCCGAACCCGCGCGCACCTTTGCGCTGAATGATCTCGTAGAACACGGTCGGCCGGTCCTGCACGTTGCGTGAGAAGATTTGTAACAAGTAGCCGTCGGGATCGCGATCGACGAGGATCCCGAGCTCCTGAAGCGTGTCGATCGGCTCGTCGATCTTGCCGATGCGGCGCTGCAAATCGGCGTAGTACGACGTCGGCGTCTGGAGGAACTCGATCCCTCGATCGCGCAATGTCGTTACCGTCTTGATGATGTCGTTCGTCGCGAGCGCGAGATGCTGGACACCCGGACCGCGATAGAACTCGAGATACTCGTCGATCTGCGACTTCTTCTTTCCCTCCGCCGGCTCATTGATCGGGAACTTGATTCGCTCGTTCCCGTTCGCCATGACCTTCGACATCAAGGCGCTGTATTCGGTAGAGATGTCGGAGTCATCGAAGGTGATGAGATTCTTGAAGCCCATCACTTTCTCGTAGAAGCCGACCCAGACATTCATCTTCCCCAGCTCGACGTTCCCGACGCAGTGGTCGACGTAGAGCAACCCGGTCTCTGGCGCCTGAAAGTGCGGTGAGCGCGCGGCGAAGCCCGGCATGAACAGCCCGCGATAATTTCGGCGCTCGACGAGCGAATGAATCGTGTCGCCATAGATGCGAATTGCCGCGATGACGATCTCGCCTGCGTCATCCTTGAGCAGCTTGGGAGCGTGAACCGGCACGGCACCGCGCGCCGTGGCTTTCGTGAATGCATCGCGCGCGTCCTCGACCCACAACGCAATGTCCCGCACGCCGTCGCCATGCTTGTGGACGTGTTGCGCAATCTCGCCCTCCGGCCCGAGCGCCGAAGTCAACACCAGTCGAATCTTGTTCTGTTGTAAGAGATAGCTCACGCGATCCCGCGTTCCGGTCTCCGGTCCGCGATAGCCGACGAGCTGGAATCCGAAGCCCGACTGATAGAAATGCGCTGCCTGCTTCGCGTTCCCCACATCGAACTCGACGTAGTCGGTCCCGTTGATGGGGAAGATGTCCTGAGTCCCTGATGACGCTGGTAACGTGGCGGTGGCCATGGGTGCTCCGATGCTGAGAGTCCTTGATTAGCAATATACGAAGGGGCTAGGGGCTAGAGGTTAGGGACTAGGGTGAGTTCCCCAGCCCTCTCCCCTAGGCTCTAGCCCCTTTTTCAGTCGCGCAGCTCAGGTATGTCGCGGAACAACTCGAGCGCGTCCGGATTCGCCAACGCGTCGCGATTCTTCACTGGTCGACCGTGAATCACGTCGCGGACCGCGAGCTCGGTGATCTTTCCGCTGATCGTCCGTGGAATGTCGGCAACCTGCACGATCTTTTTTGGCACATGATGCGGACTCGTGTTCACGCGAATCTGTGCGCGAATTCGCTCCTTCAATGCATCAGTGAGCGATTCGCCTTCGACAAGACGCACAAAAAGCACGATTCGCAGGTCATCGCCCGCACCAGGGATCTGCTGACCGATAACCAGGCTCTCCAACACCTCCGGCAGTTGCTCCACCTGTCGGTAGATCTCAGCCGTGCCGATACGGACGCCGCCCGGATTGAGCGTCGCATCGCTCCGGCCGTAAATCACGACGCCATCGTGGCTGGTCACCTCCGCCCAGTCGCCATGTCGCCACACATTCGGAAAGTGATCGAAGTACGCCGACCGATATTTCTCACCAGATGGGTCGTTCCAGAAGTAAATCGGCATGCTCGGGAACGGCGCCGTGCACACCAATTCTCCTGCTCGCTCGATGATCGAGTGGCCCTCGTCATCGAAGATCTCGACCTTCATGCCGAGCCCACGCGCTTGAATCTCGCCGCGCCACACTGGTGCAATCGGGTTCCCGAGTGCGAAGCAGGAGATGAGGTCCGTGCCGCCGCTGATGCTGCTGAGTCGCACGTCCGACTTCACGTGCTCGTACACGTAATCGAAGCTGTGCGCGGCGAGCGGACTGCCGGTCGACAAGATCGACCGTAGCGCAGACAGATTGTGCGACGCGCTCGGTTTGATGCCCTCTTTCTCCGCCAGGGCGAGCCACTTTGCGCTCGTCCCAAATACGGTGACGCGCTCTGCCTCTGCCATATCCCACAGAATCGGCGCTCGCCGAAGGAACGCCGCTCCGTCGTAGAGCACTATCGTCGATCCGACGGCGAGCGCGGACACCAGCCAGTTCCACATCATCCAACCACAGGTCGTGAAGTAGAAAAGGCGATCGTCCCGCCCGAGATCGCAGTGGAGGACGTGCTCTTTCTGATGCTGCAGCAGCGTACCGCCAGCGCCGTGGACCATGCATTTCGGAAGTCCGGTCGTGCCTGACGAGTACATCACGTACAGCGGATGATCGAACGGCAGTCGCGCGAATTCCAGGTCGCGAACCGACCCGATGCCAGCGACGAAATCGTCGTAGAGTACCGCGTGCGCCACTCTACTTACATCAGGCGTCGCGCCCATGTAGGGAACGACCACAACGCGCTCGATCGTCGAGATCGTTTGCGCAATTCCGGCGATGGTGCCTAGCGAGTCGATCTCTTTTCCGGAGTAACGATATCCATCGGCACAGAAGAGTATGCGAGGCTCGATCTGCCCGAAGCGGTCCAGCACGCCCTGCACGCCAAAGTCCGGCGAGCACGAAGACCAGATCGCGCCAATGCTGGCCGTAGCAAGCATTGCGATGACCGTCTCGGGAACGTTAGGCATGAACGCGGCGACGCGATCGCCCGCGCGCACTCCCTGCGCCAGCAGCGCGGCCGACAGCCGTGCGGTCTCGGCGTACAGCTCGGCGAATGTGAGTCGTCGTGTGGGTCCGAGCTCGTTCCACGCGATCATCGCAACGTGATCGTCACGGAAGCGAAGCAGATTCTCGGCGAAGTTCAGTCGCGCCCCGTCGAACCATCGGGGACCGAGCGTTGGATCTGGCGGCGCCATGCGCTCCGCGCCCGTGAGCACCGATCGCCACGCGGAGCCCCCGAAATCACGGTCGGCGACGATGCCGCAATAGTCCCAGACCGTGCTCCAGAAAGCCTCGGACTGCTCGAGAGACCACGCGTAGAGGCTCGAATAGTCGTACGCCTTCGCGCCTCGGGCATTCGCGACCGACATGAACCGCGTGAGGTTGGCCCGCGCAACGTCCGCTGGCGACGGCGTCCACAGCGGGCCACTCACGAAGGGTCAGCGATGGGCGCTGGTGATAGGCGTTGAAGCAGTGAACCGAGCGTCAGATTCCGATCTGCAGCAGATCGACCTTGTAGACGAGCGTCGAATTGCCGGGCACGGGTCCATTCGGGCAGGCGCCGAGCGCCAGGTTCGATGGGGCGACGATGAGTCGCGAGCCGCCCACGCTCATGCCCAACATGCCGTCCGCCAGCCCGACCGTCGCCGTCTGGCTCAGATCGATCGGAAAGGGCTGATCGGTCACCTGATCGATCACCGTTCCGTCCACGAGATACGCGGTATAGTGAATCTGCACGACCTGAAGCGAGTCCAGGACCGGGCCAGTGCCGGCCACGATGTCTCTCGTGTAGTCGCCGATCATCGTCTTGGACATGCTGTCCAGATTCACGCCGAGCGAGGCGGCGAACGTCTCCGTCGCGGGATTGCTCGGATTCACCACGCATTGCTTCGGCTCCGTTAGGCAGGCGCCAAGCAAGAGGCATGGGAGCAGGAAGATCACGAATCGCTTCATTTCAAAGCCTGGAAGTGGTGGGTGTAGTCGCAGGTACAAACTGTGGTAAGAATCCGCGCTTTGGGAGGGGGATTCCCGTGCGCAGAGCGTGGAGCGGATCGCGGCGAGGGTTACTGGCGGTCGGCCACTCTCAAGTTAACTTGGCACGCGCATATCTCGACGCTTCAGCCGCGCCTCGGGCACGGCTCGTCACTTCGCCCCTCCCCTCGCCTACATGCGCCGATCATCTCATTGTCTCACAGTGTTCCTGCTGCTGCTCGCCGTTCCCCTCGGTGCTCAGCGTCCGCTCAAGGTCTACATCTCAGTCGATATGGAGGGAATCGCCGGTGTCGTCACGGCGGATCAACTCTCCCCGACGGGCTTCGAGTACGCGCGCGCACGAGAGTTCATGACTGGTGAAGCGCTCGCGGCAGTCGCCGGGGCACGGGACGCGGGGGCGACGCAGATCGTCGTCAGCGACTCGCACGGGAACGGTGAGAGTCTACTCATCGACAAGTTCCCGCCGGACGTGACGATCATTCGGTCGTGGCCACGACCGCTCATGATGATGCAAGGCATCGATTCGACGTACGACGCAGCCGTCTTCATCGGCTATCATGCGGCGACGACGAATCCCGCCGGCGTGCGGGCACACACGATCTCGAGCGCTCATCTTGCGGCGGTCGAGCTCAATGGCGTGGCGATGCCGGAGTCGGGAATCAACGCGGCGATCGCCGGCTACTTCGGCGTGCCGATTGTCGCGATCTCGGGTGACAACGTCGCCGTCGCCGAAGCGCAGGCGCTGATCGGCAGCATGGAGGGCGCCGTCGTCAAGCAAGCCATCAGCTTTCATTCCGCGGCAACGATGACGCCGGACGCGGCGCAGCAGCTCGTTAGGCAGAAGGTGAAGGCGGGCGTCCAGCGGCGGGCCTCGCTGCGGCCCTTTGTCGTTCGCGCGCCGGTGCGCCTCGACGTCACGTTCAAGAATTACACGCCGGCGGAAATGCTGAGCTTCCTGCCGATCGTCCAACGCACGTCGTCGCATGGAATCCGCTTCGAGGGCCGCGACATTCTACAGGTCTCGCGATTCCTCGAGTTCATCAACACGTACGATCCCGACATGACGCCCTAACGATCCTCTGGCGGTCAATAGCTACTTGAATTGTCGAACAACGCGGAGCTAGCCCACGGAGCGCTGTCCCGCCCTTTCATGACGATCACGCGGCCGTTGCGCGCAGTTTCCACCACCCAGACGCCCGCATCAACCGCGTCGACGAGTACGCGCGTCACCTCGTCTTCTTCATCACCGTCAGCAGTCGACACGATGAGCTTCGCGCCAACCTCGAGCTGCTTGTCGTGCATCGCACCTCCCGGACCGCCTGAAGGTGCCGATTTCCGCGCGGCGCGCGGTGATAGACCTCACACCGTAGACGACGATATTTTCTCGCCGAACTAGACCGTTTCGCGCACGTTCGCGGCGGGTGACTTCAAAGCGTCTGGAGGTGCCTTCGCCAATCGACTGCGCCACATGTAATAAGCCGGGACGCCGAGCACCATCAACGCGAGCGCGAAGATCACATTTTGCGGCTGCGTGACAATCGTGTTGATTACTATCGCCGCCGCTGAGAGCACGAAAAGAATCGGAGTCAGCGGATAGCCAGGCGTTCGGAATGGCCTCGCAAGATTGGGGTCCCGCCGGCGGTAGACGAAGATCGCGATCGCGCCAAGGGCGTAGAAGATCCAGCCGACGAACACCACATACGTGAGCAGCTGCTGAAATGTCCCGGTCGCTGCGAGCAGCATCGCCCATACCGAGCTCGTGACGATGGCGATCGCTGGAGTGCTGAAGCGTGGATGCACTTCGGCCAGCTTGGCGAAGAAGACGCCGTCGCGCGACATCGAGTAGTACAGTCGTGGCGCGGTGAGCGTGATGCCGTTCGCGGCGCTGAACATCGAGACGAGAATCGTCGCCGCGATCAGCTTCCCCGCCGCCGGTCCGAACGCCGCCGCCATCGATTCGGCCGCGATCCGCTCGCTCTTCATCGCGCCATCGGCACCGAGCGCGGCAAAGTAGCCAACGTTGGCCAGCATGTAGATGCCGATGATCGCCGCCGTACCCACGGCGATACCTAACGGGAAGACGCGCTGTGGATCCTTCGTCTCGCCGGCAGAGAAGGTGACGTATTGCCACCCCTCGTAGGCCCAGAGCACCCCAATCATCGCGACGCCGACGCCGGCGAAGAGCGATCCGTTCCATGCTGCCGGCCAGATCGACGGTGTTTGTGAAAATCCGTGTCCAACAGCGATCAACAGCACGCTCATAATGAGGATCGCTCCGACCTTGATGCCCGTGGCAACACCCTGGACATTCGCGCCCTGTCGCGTGCCGCGAACGTTGATGATCATGACGACGAGAATCATCACGACGGAGACGAGCTTTCCCGCGATCGGCGAGAGCGTGACGAACTGACCGAGATAGTTCGTGAACGCCACCGCGAGCGTCGCACAGGAGCCCGCCGCGATCACGAAGAACATCGTCCAACCATAGAGAAAGGCTGGCAGCGGGCCTAACGCGTCGCGCAGGTAGACATAGAGACCGCCGGCGTCCGGCTTCGACGCGCCCATCTCACCATAGGTCAATGCACCGAGCAGCGAGAGCACTCCCGCTGCCAACCAGACGAGGAGTGCGACTCCCATCGACCCACCGCTCTGTTTCAGCACGACACCGGGCACGAGGAATATTCCCGAACCGATGACCGTACCGATGACGATGAGGATCAGGTCGCGGAGCGTGAGCGTGCGATTGAGAGAAGCCATTGGCGTGGAGCGTGGCGCGTGATGCGTGGCGCGTGAGAAGGCGGGGGAAACCTCGAGCGAAGTTAACTCTGGAGCACGCTGCCGCTAGTGAAAGCGGCGATGACGCGCCACGCTTCACGCGTCACGCGCCCGGCTCAGTTCCGCCGACGCCACACGCGCCGTCTCCGCCAAGACGGCCGCGCCGACGAAGATGCTCTCTTCCGCGGCGTAGAACTTCGGCGCGTGCGCGGGAATCGCGACACCGCCGGGTTCGCGGGCGCCAATACGAAGGAAGCAGCCAGGAATCTGCTCCATGTAATGAGCAAAGTCTTCGCCGGCGAGGTTCAGGAAGCCGAGCGGTACCACGCCGGATTCGCCGAGCAGTGAGGTCGCCGCGCGCCGCGCCCACGCCGTCGCGTTAGGCGGATTGACGATCGGCGGCGTCCCAAGCTCCCATTTGACATTTGCGGTCAAGCGATAGGCCGCGGCAATGCTCTCCGAGATGCGACGCACTTCGTCGAGCATCAAGCGCCGTGACGGTGCGTCGACCGCGCGAACGGTCCCGGTGAGCGTCGCCCGATCGGGAATGACATTCGACGCCGTTCCCGCGTGCACCGTGCCGATGGTGACGACGCCAGGATTGGCGGGGTTCAGTCGGCGGGACACGATCGTCTGAATCGCGCCGATGAGCGCGCCGAGCCCCACGATCGGGTCCGCCGACTCGTGAGGCCGCGCGGCGTGAGCTCCCTGCCCAACGAGCCCGATCTCGAACATGTCGGCCGACGCGGCGAGCGGGCCTTCGTCCGCGACGACCTGTCCGACAGCGAACCGCCGGTCTACGTGGCCACCGAAGATGGCACGCACGCCGTCCAGCACGCCGCTTTCTATGATCGCGGGCGCGCCCCGGCCTGTTTCCTCCGCTGGCTGGAGCACGACCAGCACATCGCCCGACGCGGGACGTTCGGCGAGCAACGCGGCCGCCCCAACGGCCCAGGTGGCGTGCACGTCGTGTCCACAGGCGTGCATGACACCTTCGTTATGCGACGCGAATGGTAGTCCCGTTTCTTCACGCACTGGGAGTGCATCGATGTCGCCGCGAATGGCAACGAGCGGCGCAGAGCGATCAATACCTCGAACCCGCGCGACGACACCGGTGTTGGCGACGCGTTGCACGCTGGCGCCGCCGATCGCCGAGAGCGCCCGCTCGAGCTTCTGAGCCGTTCGCTCTTCCTGAAACGACAACTCGGGATCGGCGTGAATCGCACGGCGCAACTCGATCAGCGCCTGACGGAGCGTCGGATTAAAAAGATGCTCAACCGCCGAGAGCTCAGATGCTGGCGGCGCAGCCGTCATCGTGCCGCCATCGAGCGGCTCTCCAGCGCTTCACGCTTTACCGTGAGATCCTCGACTCGGCCCGTGTCGACCGTGATGCCGATCCCCGCCTCCGTGGGCACGCGCACCATTCCCTCGGCGTCCATTGTCCACTCGGGCGTCACGACGTCGCG
>JANWKK010000243.1 GCA_025451425.1 Gemmatimonadaceae bacterium | reverse complement strand
TGATCTTCGGTTCAGACCGAGTGCAGGTTGGGTGACCATTCAGACGAACGCGTACAACGCCCTGCTCACGAGCAGCGGCGTGCGGCAACTCTCCACGAGCTCGTCGTTCTTCCAGAACTTCGCGATCCTCTACGTGCCGACTGGTGGTTGGGCACACATCGACGAAGTTCAATCGACTGGTGATGCAGCGATGGTCACTCACGTCGAGCTGCACACTGGTCTCGTGTGGCGCCGCGTGAAGCACTTCAGTGGCTATATGATCAGTGCTGGCTTCAGCTGTCCGTCGGTGGCACCTGACGGTACCTGTAATGTCGATCCGTCGACCATCGCACCGCCGTTTACCGACGCGAGCTTGTTCAGTGCAATACTCGTCGACAGCCTCAGCCTGCCGCCGTCGGTGATTGTCACTCCCTAACGAGTCCGTTCTCGATCGTTGAAGCCAAATGGGGCGCCGCTGGTGCGGCGCCCCATTTGCTTGTTGTCGATGGTCAACGCGCGGTGGCCTACTCGTCTTCGTCGTCGTCGCGCGGTGCACGAAACACGTAGCCGACGCCGCGCACCGTGAAGATCATTGGCCGATGATTGTTCGCCTCGAGCTTCTTGCGCAAATACGCCATGTACACGTCCACGATGTTCGTCGCATCCATGTCGTCCGCAGGCTGCTTCCAAACCTGCGCGACGATCGCGGACCGCGTGAGCGTGCGCCCAGGGTTACGCATCATGTACTCGAGTAATGCGAACTCGCGCGGCGTGAGTGTGAGAGCGCGGTCAGCGCGCCACACCTCGCGCGTCAGCGGATCGAGGACGACGTCGGCAACCTGGAGCCGAGCAGCGCGCACTCGCAATGCCGAACGACGTAGCAGCGCGCGCACTCGCGCCAGCAACTCTTCGGCGTCGAACGGTTTGGCGAGATAGTCGTCGGCTCCCGCTTCGAGCCCCGAGACACGATCGGCAACAGCTCCGCGCGCGGTAAGCATCAACACCGGCGCGTTCACTCCGCGGCGACGCAGTTCCGAGGCGACTTGCAGACCATCTCGTCCAGGCAATCCGAGATCGAGGATGACCAAATCGGGAGCTTGATCGATCGCGCGCGCGAGCCCGGTCTCTCCGTCCATTGCGGCGCTCACGTCAAAACCCTGCTCACCGAGCACGCGCTCGAGCAGAGAGACTAGCTCAGCGCTGTCCTCGACGACGAGGATTCGGGCGGTTTCGACGGCGGCAAACATTCGGAGGGCCAAGTTAGTGGTGGCTCGGCACGCGGCAAGTACACTCACCAATCCTCCACTGCTGCGTGTGAGCGACGACCTGTCGACGATTCACAGCATTGTTATACGACACGAGTCGGAACGACTCTCGCGCACTGCGCGATATGTGGGCTGCCACTCTTGAGAGGAAACTGAACACGAGCTTCCTTTGTGTCGTGCCTCGCGAACGGATCGTACGCGGTATTACGGCGGGACTGATTCCAGCCGCGGCAACGACAGGTATGCTCTGGGGCTACGGCGTGCGGCTCGGCGCGCCAGGGCGCATCTTTGAGGCGATCGGCACGATCGTGCTCCACGCGAGCGAAACGACAGCCGGTGCGCCTCGCTACGTCCTCGTCGGCCTGCTCGTCCACGTTGCGGCGATGATCTCGTTTGGCGTGGTCTACGCAGTGCTGATAGGCGATGCAGGCGAGCATCGCGTCGCATGGGCGATTACGATCGCCGCCGCTGCAATGGCCGCGGTCTTTGTGTCCGCGCGGACCTTCGCCGGGTCAATCACCCTAGTGCTCACCCCGGAGAACCTGCTCGCGATAGGCTTGGTCATCGCGATAACTCTGCCGATCGGCATGCGCTTTGCCCCTACCCGTGTGTAAAAGATTTTGACCGTCGGTGCAATGTGACAGCGTTGCAACCGCGATGTGACTGCGAAGGTGTTCAAGACAGTTTCACTGGAACATCGCGCGTGTCGACGGGTTGGATTTGGTGATGCTCGGCTTGCGCACCAGTGGGGTGCATGCTGTAGCACATCGTAAGGCTGGTAGAGGGAGGACGCGATGCACGAGTCGTATCATCTTCAGGAGGAGGGCATGGACGTTCTCGTCATGCTCGAAGACAACCCTGATCACTCACCGGTGCTCGCGCACGTGAACTCGGTGCCGTCTCCGCTCTCGTCAGCGGAGCACCCTTCGCGCGACATCGTGACGCTGTATGGAGCGCCGAGCCCAGAGTCTCTCGCGCTCGCCCTTGCAGCAGCCGTGGAGTGCCATCGGTCGAGCGAAAACAGCATGGAATCCATCCGCCATCTCGGTGTGTGGCCGGAGCGCGGAGCGATCGGCGACGCTGCGTGGCGCGATGTGACCACGGGTCAGCTCATGACTCGCGATCTCGAGATCCCGCTCGAGATCCTCCATTCGACGGCGGGACGGTTGCTCGCCGAGTGCGGTCAGCTGATTCGTCGATTGGTCGCTGGCTTATCGATGCCAGAGTGGCCAGAGGGAGCACGCCGTGCGATCACGGTTTCGATTGGGCCCATCGTTGGCCTCACAGCGCCAATGTTCGCGCCGATCGAGAGCATGCTCGATCGAATGCGCGAAGCCGAAGGTCTGACATTCGAAGCCGAAGGCGATTGATAGTCGGGTCGGGTTCGAGTAAGCGAAAGAATGAGTTTAGAGGGGAGCCGAACGGCTCCCCTCGCTCGCTTTCGGGCTGTCGCTGGTTCGTCCGGTGACCCCAAGGCTCGGGCCGCTGCACGCCAGAGCTCGCGATTCCCTCTTGACTCATCTCGATTCAAACGCGAGGCTATCGAGACAGAGGGAGGAGAATGTCACGGCCGTTCACTCACCGACCATCTAAGCAGGCGCGAGCCGACGAACAACGCGTGTTCGCCGACGAATCGGGCCGCTTGTGGAGCGCCGTCCTCACCGCGCGCGCCGTGGTCTTCACATGCATCAGCGACGCGCGACAATCGAGTCGCGCGATCGCGACCGAAGACATCGTGCGAGAGGACGACGCCGGAGATGAAACTCTGAGGGCGTGGCTCGGGGCCGCGCCCAAGATCGGTTCACTCAGCTAGGGGCTGAAGGAGCGCGACTCATGCGGGAGTTCAAGGGCTCGGAGATCCGAAATGTCGCGGTGGTGGGACACGGGGCGAGCGGCAAGACCAGTTTGGTCGATGCGCTCGCCTTCGTGTCAGGTGCCAGCAAGCGTCACGGATCGGTGAAGGACGGCACGTCGCTCACGGATACAGCGCCCGAGGAAGTCGAGCGCGGTTATTCCATCAATCTCGGCGACGCCCACGCAGAGTGGCTCGGTACCAAGATCAACATCATCGACACGCCCGGGTTTCTCGATTTTCAGGGCGACGCGGTGGCCGGTTTAGCAGCTGCTGATGGTGCACTGTGCGTCGTGAGTGCGAACAGCGGCGTCGAGGTAGGTACCGAGCGCATGTTCCGCGAGGCCGTGAAGCGGCGCGATCCCGTGCTGTTCGTCGTTTCGATGATGGACAAGGAGCACGCGGACTTCGATCGCATTTATCAACAGATCAAGACCCGTCTAACGTCGAAAGTGATTCCGGTCGAGGTGCCGTTGGGCGAAGGCCCGGACTTCCACGGCGTCATCAATCTCTTCACGAAAAAGGCGTTGCTCTACAAACACGGCTCAAAGAGCGGCGAGTTCCAGGAAGTCGACATTCCCGCGGACTATCGCACTCAGTTCGATCGCTACTACCAGGAGCTGATCGAGTCCATCTCGTCGACCGACGACACGCTTTTGGAGCGGTACCTCGAGGGCGGCGAAATCGGCAGAGACGAAGCGATCGCGGGAATGAAGGAAGCGATGAAGAAGATGGAGCTCTTCCCGCTGTTCTGTGTCTCGAGCGAGCTCAATTACGGCGTGCAGGCCGTTCTGAACACGGTTGTCGAACTGCTCCCCAACGCGTTCGAGATGGAGGAAGTCCACGCGTTCAAGGGCGCGGAAGGCAATTCGACCGTGGAGATTCACGCCGAGGACAACAAGCCATTCACGGCGCTGGTCTTCAAAACGATGTCCGAGCCGCACGTTGGCGATGTGAGCTACTTCAGGATCTTCTCCGGCTGCATCGCGAATGGTCAGGATGTATTCAACGCGACGCGAGATACACCGGAGAAGCTGAACCATCTCTCAGTCGCACAAGGCAAAGAACGCATTGAGGTGAATCGGCTTTGCGCCGGCGACATTGGCTGCGTCGCGAAGCTGAGGAGCACGCACACCAACGACACGCTCTCAACGCGTGATCATCCGGTGCGGCTTCCACAGATCGATTTCCCCGAGCCGATTATCGAGCTGGCGGTTCACGCGACCGCGCGTGCCGACGAAGAGAAGCTCCAGGCCGGTCTGCACAAGCTTCACGAGGAAGATCCGACGTTCCAGACGCACTACAACTCCGAGACACACGAGACAATCGTCGCAGGAGTTGGGGAGCGCCATCTCGAGATCTCGATGGCGAAGCTGCGTCGCAAGTACACAGTGCAGGCGCAAATGACGCGGCCGAAGATTGCTTATCGAGAAACGCTGAAGGCGCGCGCCGAAGGGCAGGGAAAGCACAAGAAGCAAACTGGCGGGCGAGGCCAGTTCGGAGACTGCTGGGTGCGCATCGCGCCGTCGCAACGTGGCGGCGGCTACGAGTTCATCGACAAAATCGTCGGCGGCGCCATCCCTCGTCAGTACATTCCTGCCGTAGACAGAGGAATTCAGGAAGCCTCGGTGCGGGGTGTGCTCGCCGGATATCCCGTTGTGGACTTCAAGGTAGAAGTGTTCGACGGCTCATTCCATACCGTGGACTCCAATGAGCAATCGTTCAAGATGGCGGGTATTCAGGCCTTCAAGACGGTTGCACCCAAGTGCAAGCCGGTGCTTCTCGAGCCACTCACCGAGATCGATGTCGTCACGCCTGACGAGTACATGGGCGACGTGCTCGGCGATTTGTCGTCACGTCGAGGCCAGATCCTCGGCACGGAGGCAGTCGATTCGAGCACTGGTGCCACGGAGACGCGTGTCCGTGCGATCGTTCCCGAGTCAGAGCTCCACAGCTATGCCGGAACTCTGCAATCGATGACTCAAGGTCGCGCGACCTTCACGAAGCGGTTCAAAGGTTATGAAGAAGTGCCTCACGAGGTGGCGCAACGAGTCATCGACGAGGCCACGAAGGAGAAGGAAGTGGAAGCACCCGTTCATTGACCGCTGATCGACACTCATCGGATCACTTGTCGCAAATCGAGGTTGCCATGTCCACTCGTTCATTGCTCATCATTTCCGCGGCCGTGCTGGCAACAGCGGCGTGTGCGTCGTCGCCCGCAGGCTCCACGGCTGCTACACAGCAGTCTTCGTCGACGCAGTCACGCGCGCGGGGATCGCGCGATGTGATTACGGAGGAGGAGCTGGCCAATCTCGACGTTCAAAATGCGCTCGACGCGGTGAGACGGCTGCGACCGAGTTTCCTGCAGACTCATGGCGGACAGTCCAGTTCGATGACGCTAGGTCCGCAGGACGTGGTTGTGTACGTCGACAACACACGGATGGGCGGCCCGAGTGCGCTCGCCCAGATTCCGGTCCACGAGGTGAAACAGATTCAGTACCTCAATGGCACGGATGCGACGCAACGCTTCGGCACCGGCCACGGCTCGGGCGCGATCATCGTCACCCGAAAATGAGTCGTTAGGCTGAAGAGTGGCGAGGTGGCGAGGTGGCTCGCCACTCGCCACGCGCCACTCCACCATCAGGATCCCGTCTTCCGCCGCCGCCGCGCCCGTGGCGCCGCCTTCTTCGCGATCTGTATCGGCACGATGTCAGTCTCCGCGGCCGGTGCCATCGTGTCTCCGCAGCCCGAGACCGCGATTGACTGGCGCGGCTGCTTGTATACGAAGCGCTTCCCCTCGTAGTTGCGGAAGATCACTTCGTCCTCGTTGATCTCTTCCACGTACTCGGGAAGCAGCGGAACCTTGCCGCCGCCACCTGGCGCATCAATGACAAAGTGGGGAACGGCAAGTCCTGACGTCCAGCCACGAAGCGCTTTCACGATCTCCAGGCCTTTCTCGACTTGGGTGCGGAAGTGCTCTCCGCCGGCGACCTGGTCGGCCATGTAGATGTAGTACGGACGTACGCGCGCCTTGAGCAACTTCTGCATCAGATCCTTCATGATCTGCGGATCGTCGTTTACACCCTTGAGGAGCACGGTCTGGCAACCAAGCGGAACCCCAGCGTCAGCCAGCCTCGCGAGCGCCGCGACGCTTGCCGGTGTGAGCTCGCTCGGATGGTTGAAGTGAGTGTTCATATACACAGGGTGGTACTTCCGCACCATCTCGCAGAATTCAGCCGTTACACGCTCAGGCAGGTGTGAGGTGATGCGGCTGCCAATGCGAATGATCTCGATGTGCGGAATCGCGCGCAGGCGCTGGAAGATGTACTCGAGGCGGCGGTCGGACAGCATCATCGGGTCGCCGCCCGAGAGAATGACATCGCGCACTTCGGCGTGCTCCGCCAAATACGCGAACGCCGAATCGTACTGGTTGAGAGGAATCTTCTCGGGATCACCGACTTTGCGGCGCCGCGTGCAGAAGCGGCAATAGCTCGCGCAGACGGGACTCACGAGGAAGAGAGCGCGGTCGGGATAGCGATGCGTGATATTCGGCACCGGTGAGTCGCCGTCTTCGTCGAGCGAATCGATCACTCCGTCGACGATGTCGAGCTCCTGCACTGTCGGCACATACTGATTCCACATTGGGTCGCCCACTTCCTTGATCTGGGCGAGCGCAGCCGGCGTGATGCGCATCTGGAAGTTGTCGAACGCCGGTTTGAGCGCGTCGACGTCGATCGCGTCGCCGAAACGCGCCGCGAGCTTATCCAGCGTGTCGACGCTCTCGTGCAGGACCTTCTGCCAATCACTCATGGACTGGGGGGCTAGGGGCTACGGCCCTAAAGCCTAGGGCCTTGGTGTAGATCACTCGGTCATCGCCAACAGCATAGAAGTCGCGCATGCGCGCAACCTCATGATATCCCCGAGCGAGATAGAAACGTCGTGTCGCGTCGTACTCCGGCCGCGACGACGTTTCGACAACGAGAAGTCGCGCACCGCGATCGCATAGACGTCGCTCGATTTCGACGAGCAGGCGAGATCCGCCACCATGACGCTGCGCGTTTGGATGAACGGCGATCCAGTAGAGATCGAATGTGCGATCGGTCCCCGGCGTTGCGCCGAAGCAGGCATAGGCGACGAGGGTTTCTTGATCGAAACCGCCGAGGAATTCGTAGTCGCCGGTAATCGCGTCATCGAATAGCTCGAGCGCGATCTGCACTTCGTCGGGACGGAAGACGGCTGTCGCGTCGAGGATTTCCCGCAGTCGTCCGCGGTGTGTCCGCTGCAACGCGCCGAGCCGCACCGCGGTCACCTGATTCAGTGATCGCCGACCGCATGCTCGGTCTCTTCGCGCGCTTCTGCTTCGAAGAGATCGAACGCCGGTGCGCTCCGTTCGCTTGCGCCGGCAACGCCAGACAACCGTTGCGCGAGCGCCCACCCATCCTCCACCGAAAGCCCGTCGCGATTGCGCTCGAGTGCGATCTGACACATCGAGCGCACGAGCGCCGAATACTCGATGCCGGCAACCGCGGCCATGCGCGCGAGCCCGGCGTCTGGCGCGACGTCCGGATTTGCGTTGACCTCGAGGATCCACGGCCTACCGGACGAATCGATGCGCATGTCGACGCGTCCGTATCCATGACCGCCAACCAAACGCCACGCACTGAGTGCGATGCGGCGAATTTCCGCGGCGAGCTTCGGCGGGAGATCCGCCGGGCAACGCGGAGCGGCGCCGATGTCCTCGTCGCTGCCGACGAGCCACTTCGATTGATACGTGACGATGCGCCACATTCCGCGCCGCATCTCGCCGAAATCGATCTCCGAGATGGGAAGCACCGTGTCGCCGACGATGCCGACGTTGATTTCGCGGCCGTCGACGAAACGTTGCACGAGCACTTCGTCCCATCGCTCCAGCATCGCATCGACGCGTGCAGTGAGCGCGCGCATCGTTCGAACAACAGATCGCTGCTCCACTCCGAGCGACGCATCCTCTGCCGCCGGCTTACAAATCGCCGGGAATCCGACTGACGCAAGGGAGCCACCGCGGCGCACAGTTGTGAAGCGAGGAATCGGCAAACCTGCGCGCTCGAGCAGCGCATTCACCACATGCTTTCGCAGGCAGAGCGACGTGGTGTAGCTGGAGCTCCCGGTGTACGGAATCCCAAACAGCTCGAGCACGCCGATGACGGGCGGTTCGAAGTTCGCCACGCCGTCGATACCTTCGCAGATGTTGACCGCGAGATCGAACTTTCCGCGACGCACGCGCTCGATCCACCGTCCGTCCATCAAGACAGGGATACGCACGACCTGATTCCCCTCGGCGAGGAGGGAGCACTCGATCGCCTCGACCGTTCCGAGAATTAGAAGGTCCGGAGACTTCGCGAGTGCGGACGCGCCGTCGAATAGAACCGCGATCTTCATGCGACCGCCTGCGAACGCTCGCTCGATGCAACGCGCCGGCCACGTGAGCCACGACGACGCATCGTGACGCCACAGCGCTCGGCTGCGTGGAGGAGACAACTCTGAATGAGCTCGTCGTACGAGAGTCCGGCGGCCCGCGCCGCTTTTGGCAAACACGAGTTGTCCGCGGGATCGGGGAGAATGCCCGGGAGCGGATTGATCTCGACGACGTTCGGGACGCCATCGGCGTCGAGGCGGACGTCGACGCGAGCCCAGTCGCGACAGCCCAGCACTCGATAGGCACGAAGAACGACCCGCTCGATTGCCGAGCGAAGGCCATCGTTGATCGGAGCGGGGCAGGCGAAGATCTCAAGTGGCTGTTCGGGCCGATCCCAGATCCACTTTGCCTCGAAGCCATAGATCGGAACCGATCCAGAGGGCAGCGCGTCGAAGTTCATTCCGACGATCGGCAGCACTCGTGCATCGGCTCCATTGCCAAGCACCCCGCAGGTGAACTCAGCGCCCGGAAGAAATTCTTCGACGAGCACGGGCTGGCGATACATGTCGAGGAGGAATCGCACCTGCGCTTCGAGCTCGTCTGCGTTGCGCACGAAGTTTCGCTCGGTGATTCCCTTCGATGAGCCTTCGTGAACGGGCTTCACGAAGAGCGGCATGATCTCGGATGGTGGCGAAAGCGGCAGCGCACCGGCGAGGAGCCGATCGAGATCTTCCGCCGACTCGACGAGGAGAAACGGCGCGGTTGGCACGCGGTGATAGCTGAGGATTTCTTTCGCGCGTGCCTTGTCGAGGCAGATCGAGAGCGTGAGCGGATCGCTCCCGGAGTATGGCACTCCGAGAAATTCACAGATTGCTGGAACGTGCGATTCGCGATTCACGCCGTTGAGCCCTTCAACGATGTTGAAGACGATGTCTGGTTTTGCCGCTCGAAGTCGCTCGGGGAAATCCGGCGAGGCCTCGAGACGAATTACTTCACCGTATGCAGCGAGCGCGCTCGCGACCGCATCGATCGTTTGCGCGGAATCCCATTCGGCATAGAGATCATCGGCTGAGGACGCGACGCCGGCGTTTTCCGTCGGCGCGTTGCGGTGCCGGGGCGCGTCGCCCCGGCCCGTACTGGGAGGTTCCTCTTCCGATCGCGGTGACTCGCTCTGTTCGCTCGCGAGCGCCGCTGATTCTTCAGGCTTTTGATTGTACGCGAAACCGATGCGCGTCATCCGATCTCGTTTGATCGTTCGCGGCGCGGAGTCGCCGCTCTCGTGTGCCGAGTCTTGCGTACATCTCATGCGCTCGTTGCTGGTGACGCTGTGCACGATGAGTCGCGCAAGAGCGGTGCCATGTACGAGTCGGGCGCAAAATACAAACTGCGAAATTTTCGCGCAATGAAAATCTTCCGGTGATTGGTAATTGGTTGTCGGTGATTGGTGAATTCGATTTCACCAACGACCAATCACCACCCACCACCAACCGATCACACTTTGTGGTAAATCACTCTCGCCGCCTCGCGACGATCTTCGGCCTCGTAGATCTCGAAGTCGGAGAAAAATCCCGG
>JANWKK010000242.1 GCA_025451425.1 Gemmatimonadaceae bacterium | reverse complement strand
GTATCGGACTCGAACTGGCCGTCATTTGTGCGCAGGAAGGGTTCGATCTGCTCGTGGCTGCGGACCGCCATGAGATCCACCAGGCGGGCGAGCGATTTCGCAGCCTCGGCGCGCACGTCACCGTGGTTGATGCCGTAGGTCAGCAGCCGCGGCGCGATCGGAAGCGACCGCCACTCGGGCTGGTCGGCGTTCACTACCGCGGCACCAGCACCCTTGATGTAACCAACCAGCTTTGCCTTCGCAGCGAAGTAATCTTCCATCGTACCGTGATAATCGAGATGGTCACGGGTGAAGTTCGTGAAGACAGCCGCATCGAATGTCACGCCGTGCACGCGATGCTGGTCGAGCGCGTGCGACGACACTTCCATCGCAACCGAGCGGACACCAGCGTCCACCAACTCGCGCAGTACTCGCTGCAGCTCGTCGGGACCTGGTGTGGTGAGACCCAACCCGCCCGGAATGACGCGCCCCTCGATCCCTACCAGCACGCCGAGTGTACCAATTGAGGCGGCCGGCGCCACAGGTAGATCGAGCAGCGCGCGAAGGATATTGACGGTGGTAGTCTTGCCGTTGGTTCCTGTAACCGCGATGGTGCGCAGCGACAACGCTGGATACCCATATTGCGCCGCCGCGGCGCGCGCGATCTCTATGCGTTTCGCCGCGACGATCGGGTCGTGCGTCGCGCCGCTCATTCCTGGGTTCCCAGTTTCACGACCCGCCCTGGTTCGAGTAGAGTTCCGGGCGCCGGTACAGTCGAGCCAGGGGATCCCCGGAACAACTCGACGCGGAAGCCGGCGACGTGCAGCAGCCGGACTGCTTCACGCAGTGGGAGGCCTGACACATCGGGTACTGCGCGCGGTGATAGCGCTGGCGGCACAGGCTTGCTGACGGAGGGCAGTGTGACGACAAAGTATTCGCCGGCTCGCGGATCGGAGTCGGCCGGAGTCGGTGGACCAACGTGCGCAGCATCGCGAATCGAATCGGTGATCGCCACGCTGTCGTTGCGTTTCTCCGTTGCGGCGCGGATCCGGTCGGCGGCGCGGCCGGCAGCCGTGGTATCCGGGCGCGGCGCGTGAATGGAGGAGACAAGTTCGCTTCTGTTCAACGCAGCGTCGCGCGCAGCAAGTGCGGCGCGGAGAACGACGTTGGTGACAGAGCCGGCGACGATGCCGCCGTAAAAACCCATCTGTGGGTTGTCGAGTTTGACAAGAATGACGAATTGCGGCTTGTCGTCGGGAAACAAGCCTACGAACGAGGCATTGTACGAGCCCGCGATATAGTGGCCCTTGAAATTCCTTAGCGCGGTGCCACTCTTGCCGGCAACGTCCATCGTCGCGAGATCGGCCTTCGTGGACGTACCGCCGGCGACCACGTCACGCAACATGACGCGCACCTGTGCCGCGACCTGCGGCGTCATCGCCCTGCGAACAACCGTGCGCCGCGCTTCGTAGCGTACCGTGCCATCCGCCGCCCGAATTTCCTTGATGATGTGGGGTTCCAGCAAATCACCGCCGTTTGCGATAGCGCTGTAAGCGGTGGCCATCTGCAGCGGCGTAACTGACACCTCATATCCCATTACGACTGACGCCGCGGATGACGACGTCCAGCGAGTCGGATCGCGTACCAGCCCGGACGATTCTGCAGGCAGCGCGATGTCCGTCGGGCTGCCGAACCCCATGTCGCGAAGCATTTCGTACTTCTCTCGCACGGAAAGCCGTTCCGCAAACAGGACGATCCCGACATTGCTGGAATGCTTGATTACATCCGACAACGAGAGCACGGAAGCGTGCGCATCGGCATCAGTTATCGGGCGGCCCCGACCCTTGATGATGAGCTGACCGCCGTGGGTATCTACTGTCGCATCCGGCGTCGCGCGGCCAAGCGAGAGCAGACGGGCGGCGACGAACGGCTTCATTGTCGAACCAGGCTCGTACGGTTCCGTCACCGCCGTATTGGCGACTGCGGTCGGATCGGATCGGTTGCTCGCCATTGCAAGCACCTCGCCGGTATTCGGATTCATCACGACGATGTCGCCGCCATCTGCGTGGAGACTGTCGACCGCAACGGCAAGTGCGCGATCGCAGATTTCCTGAAGCTCACGATTGATCGTCAGGTACACAGTGTTGCCCGGCGTCGGATCGGATGAACCTACCGGAGCGTCCATCGGGCGGCCGCTCTTGTCCCTAGCAACACGCACTGTAGCCGTGTCTCCCTTGAGAAGCGAATCGAGTGCGAGCTCGATTCCATCCATTGCTGTTCCGTCGGGCGCGACGCGTCCGACAATTCTGCGGATGCCGCCTGAAGTGGCAAAGACCCGGTCCATCACCGGCTTGGAAGACACGCCACGCTGCGTGATGAGCGTGGCCACATCGGTGGGAAGGTATGCGCCGGGAATGTCCACCCACTTGCGTACAGTATCCAGCGACATTGCGATGAAACGCGGCACGACATTGGCACGTCGGAGATCGCGCGCGAGCGCAGCCCGATCTCTGATCTGGCGCGGAGCCACGCTGAGCCGGACCATCTCGCGACTCTCAACGAGGGTGTTGCCGCCGGCATCGAGAATATCTCCGCGTGGTGCGGGGAGATCGGACGATGCGAAGTGCTGCCGCTGACCGATCGCGTTCCAATAGTCGTGCCTGAAGATCTGCTCGTAGCCCGCCTTCACGACGAGCGCAACCGCAAAAAGCATCAGCGAGCCGAAGACTATGGCCAGGCGACTGGGTGACTTGAGCGCCATGCTAACGCGGGAGATTACGGATATGCGCGTCGTCGGGGACGCGCATGCCGAGCCGCTGGACTACCGCCCCGAGTTGCGTGAGGCTCGATTCGTCACGAATCAGCGCGGAGAGCCGACCGCGTTCGGCCTCCAGTTGCACCACGCGCGTGTCCAGGCTGGAAATCTCCCGCGCCTGCGTTATGCCGTAACTCCGTCGCCAGATCACAGCGGAAGCGACGACCACGAAGCCGATCAGTAACGCGGCAACAATCCACCTGCCGCGCCGTTGCCGGCTGCGTCGCTTGTTCGCCGGGCGTTTGGTCACGCGGCCTTTCGCCAGACGCGCAGTCGCGCGCTGCGCGCGCGCGGATTGCGCGCCAACTCGTCGGCGCCTGCCTGGATCGATTTGCGCGTGACAAGCGATCCCAGGGCAACGCCGCCACACGTGCACACTGGCTGGCGCGGCGGGCAGGTACATGCGGTGCTCCAGTGGCGCATCGCGTGCTTGACGATTCTGTCTTCGCCTGAGTGGTAGGCGATCAACACCATGCGACCGCCGGGCTCGAGCAAGTCACGCAGCATCGGAAGCGCACGCTCCAGTCCAGTCAGCTCGTCGTTCACTGCGATTCGCACGGCTTGAAAGAGTCGCGCAAAATCGGGAGCACCGGCAGCAGCCCCGAACGCGCCGCGAATCGCGCCAACAAAGTCATCCGCGATCACAAAATCACGCGTCGCACGTCGCCGCACTACCTCGCTCGCCAACCGCCGGGCGCGCGGCTCGTCGCCAAAGTCCCGAAAGATCGCGGTGAGGCCGTCCAGGGAAGTCTCATTCAGGATGTCCGCCGCAGAATCGCCAGCCCCTTCCGCCATGCGCATGTCCAGAGCCACACCTGGTCTGAATGAGAATCCGCGCTCGTCGCGATCGATCTGGGACGAGGATATTCCGAGATCCGCGAGAATGCCGTCAAAAGTGCGCTCGGACAGCGCAGGCAATTCATCGACCCGCGTGAAGTCTCCCAATATGGCGCGAAACCGACCAGACTCCGTGTACCGGCTCAATCGCGCCGTCGATGCAGCGATTGCAGTCGGATCGCGGTCGATCGCCGTCACGGACGCCCCAGCTTCGAGCAGCGCCTGGCTGTGGCCACCGCCGCCAAGTGTGCAATCGAGCACAGATTCGGCGCCGTCGAGCCCACCAAGCACCTCAGCCACCATAACCGGGGCGTGGTAGGCACTTTCGAACGATCGTTCAATTATTGGTGACACGATGGCTTTCTGGGATGCGACGAAGACAGCGGTGAGGCAGCCAATATACAAAATACCGCCCCGGCGCGAACCGGGGCGGCTGATCGAAAGCTAACTCATGAAACCAGACTCAGCACCTACTTGCAGAACTTCTTGACCTGTGCCGCGGAGGCCGGAAGGAATTGCGTGATGACGGGCTGGTACTGGGCGGCCCCTGCCTTGTAAGTGTCATTCGTCATTCCGGCCTGCGTGCCCGACTGTGCGAGTAGCAGCGCATCGTGAGCGGTCGTCGCGAGTGCGCAACTCTTCGACGTGTTCGCCTCGTTGTACGAGCTCTGCGCAACGGAGAATGCAGAGACACCGGCAATGAACTTCGCGTCGACCGATGGCTCGATGCTATCCGAAAGCTGCAGCATCTTGATGGCCGCCTGGAACTCAGCGCGATCCTTGGTACCGTTGGCTGCCTTGTACATCTTGCTCCCCTGGCCGAGTGCATACTGCGCGAGCGTGTGCTTGTCCGCACCAGGTAGCGTTGACGCGCGCTGGAGCAGCGATGCGACGCTATCTGGCTGGTTGGCCTGGGAGTAGCTGTCGGCGAGCAGGAGCAGCGCCTGCGGATTGTTCGGGTTAGCAGCAATTGCGCGCTTGAGAATGTCTACGGCCTCAGGCCCGCGGTTGGCCTTGCGCAACGCAGACGCCAGCGACAGCAGCATGTCAGCGTCGGTCGGGAACTTCTGGACGCCCGCCTGAAGTACTGTGATGGCCTGCGCTGAATCGCTTGCCTGATTCAGATTCATGTACGCAGCTGCCATGCGAGTGAAGTAGGTCGAGTCAGCAGCAGCGGTATCGGCGCGAATCAGCTCAGGACCCGCGGCGACCGCGCGCTGCCAGTCGCTCGCGGCGAGATCCACCAGAAATGCGGTACGCAGAAGCTGTGGATCGCCTGGTGTGCGGTCGAGCAATTCCTTGACCAGCGGAATTGCATCGGCGGCATGGCCGGAACCTGCCAGTTCATTGACGACCTGCGTGATCAATTTGTCGTTGTTCGGATCAGCACGAATGAGAGCGAGTAATGTTGCGCGCGACTGCGCACTGTCGCCAATAACCTTGTAGAGCTGTGCGTTGAATGTGAGCGCCGCAACACTCTTGGGATCCTGCTGCGCGATCGCTCGCGTGATGCCGAGTACCGAATCGGCGAGAGCCACAGAGTCGGCGTGACTGGTCGCCTTCTGGTATTCCGAGTAGTAGACGTTGGCGCTGCACAGCCGCGCCAGAGTCGCCTGCGGATACGCAGCGATTCCTTTCCGCGCAGCGGCGAGGGCGCCGGGAATGTCGCCCGAGCGCGCCTTCGCGACGCACTGCTGCTCGCCATCCATCTGCTTCAGCGCTTCGCGAACCGATTTGGAGACATTGTCCATCGCGTCGCCAATATTCTTGTTAGTCGTCGACGGCAACGCCTGCGACAGCGTCACATCGCGCGCGAGTACCATTCGTGCGTCGACCGTGTAGCCGCCGGCGGGTACTTTGGTGACGACACCTGTTACGTACTCATCCGCACGAAGCAGATTGGCGAGCGCCTTCTCGTCGTTTGGAGCGAGCGGCTCGCTCGCAGAGAAACCCGATTGCTCGAGCGTGTTATTTACGTCTTTGGAAGGAAGGACATAGAGGTCCTTGATATTGAACTTGTCCTTGATCTGGTTGCGAAGCTCATCGGCAGCCTTCGCGCCCATCCCTTTCTCCGAGCTCTTGAAGGTCATGACGGTGATGCGCGCCTTGGAGTCCTGCGCGTGAGCCGGAGTTACACCGGCCAAGGCAAGTGCCGCGAGCGCCAAAGATTTACGAGCGTTCAACTGAGACTCCTCCAAATGTGTAAACGTTTGTACACCTGATTCTAGGCCGGGTTCACAACTGCCCCGGGACAGCATGATGGGCGAGGAGGGATTCGAACCCCCGACATCCTGCGTGTAAGGCAGGCGCTCTAACCAGCTGAGCTACTCGCCCGAATGCAGAAAATGAGCCGAACGGGCTGGATTTGCGAGGTGCGGTCAGCGTTTCAAGATCGCCACCGGGACGAGAACGCAGTACGCAACCACAAGCAGAATGGGAGCGAGCGTCTCTCCGCCACGCCATAAATCGGCATAGCCGACCACAAGGGTCAGCGCTGCGAGCCCCCACCAGAGCCAGCGTCGGCTGCTCACCAACGCGGAATTGCTTGACAAACTTCCTTGCTGTGTCGGCATAGACGCGAAGTGTATGGCCGCCGGGAGCCGGGTGTCAAGGAATGGGGGCTACCTTAATCTGTTGTTAATTCCACGGGCGCCGAACTCGCCATGAGAGACGAGGAAAAAGGTCGGCGCACGCAGTGGCGGCTCCGGCCATTTCGGGAATCGCGGATTATTCTCCGCGCGACAGCCACGCCCGGCGCGGCGTCTCACCGCGGTCGGCGGTTGCAGCCATCTCGGCGCACTTCACGCTCCACGGATTGAATTTGTTCACGCCGGCCCCGCGCTTCCAGACAGCCACGGCGCGGGAGCGCTCGCCGGCGAGCCAGAGGGCGTGACCGAGTTCGAAGTAGGCTTCGACCAGATTCGGCCCAAGTGTTATGGATCGCTCGAAGAAGATCTGCGCGTCTTCGTACATCTCGCGTTCGGTGTAGACGAGGCCAAGATAGAAATTCGCGTACAGCTTGGCGCGCGCATCTTCGTCCTGTCGGAGTGCCTTGGACAAATGCTCGATCGCCTCGCCGAATATTCCCTTCTTGAGGCAGATGTATCCGACGTTTATGCGCGCAAGGGCGTTGGCGGGCTCACGACCCAATACATACTGGAAGTTCATGAGCGCCGCATCGAGCTTGTCCTGAAGCATCTGGGCCCACCCGAGCAGCGACTGGCCCTCGGTGCTGTTCGGGGCGAGCTCGAGTGCACGGGCGAGCGCCTCCTCCGCCCCTTCGTAGTCGCCGAGGGAGATCTTGGACCAGCCGCGCTCGAGAAAGGTCGATGCGCCGATGTGATCCTCGTGAACGATCGGACGCGCGCCCGCGAATTGTGGTGCCATCGCCGGCGAGGCGTTGCGACGTGACTTCCACCTCTCGACGAGGTCGCGAATGTCGTCTTTCAGGCGCGTGAGCTGTCCGAGCGAACCGTCCACGGACCGATAGACGTCCATGAGCGACGCCTTGAGAGCAGGATCGTCGCGCATCTGACGCGATTCGATCTCCTGCTTCAGTCGCTCGAACGTGTTTCGCAGCTCGGCTAAGCTGTCAGCCATTCAAGTCGCTCCTTCGGGACCATTCCGATGATCGCGCTCGCCATT
>JANWKK010000241.1 GCA_025451425.1 Gemmatimonadaceae bacterium | reverse complement strand
GGTCCTCTGGCTCATCGAGGCTTGCGCAGCACGAGGTCGACGCGGCGCAGCTCGCCAGGCGTGGCGGCCCGCTGCGGACTCGCTACTGACTGGCTGCCGCGACTGGCGCGAATGGTGATCGTTTTTCCGGACGGTAATCCGCATAACGAGTAACGCCCGCTCTTCCCGGTCGTCGTCTCGCTCGAGATCGGCTGAACGCCCAACCGGTCGGTGACTTTCGTATACTCGGTCCACTCGGCTCGAACACGCACATCGGACGCCGTCGTCCCGGTGTCGTGCACGACGCCGTAGATCATCGAGAGGCTATCCGGCATTGCCTGCGAGCACACCTGCGCAGACAACGTTCGAATACTCGGCAATGCCAGATCCATCTGCTTGTTCTCGCCCGCGCTCAACGTCAGCTCGCGTACCGGTGGGTCGAGGAATAGCGAGTCGAGACGCGGCGCGATGATACTCGCGATATAGCGGCCCGGTGGAATGGAGTCGATGACGTAACTGCCATCAGACCGAGTCGTCGCGGCAAAACTGGTACCCGATAAGAAAACGCGCACGCCGGCCATCGCTCGACCGCTCAAGCTGTCGAGCACCGTGCCGCGCAGAGTCGCGTCCGGTGTGCGACGCGTTCCAGTCGGCATCACCTCGAGCACCTCCGCGCCATTCTCGTGAATCTTCCCGATCTCCGTGTGCCAATCGCTTAGCTGGGAGTTGAGCACATTGCGGCGTTGCACGAGGCCAGGCATTCGTATGAACCAGCGCCACACAATCCAGCGACCATCGGGGAGAGGACGAAACTCGACCAAACCTCCCGCATAACGACTCACTTGCTCGGGCGGCAGATTCACGTACTGATACTCCATGTAGCGCAGTTCCGCGCTTGCGCGGTCGAGCCAGAGGACGCCCCGCACCTCTACGCGGCGGGAGCGCCGGTCATTCGTTAGGCCCAGCGGCTCGAAAGCAAGGCCAACCAAGTCGTCGCGCCGACCAGGCTGCGGCGCCTGAAGGCGAAGACAGTGCGAGTCGAGAAAGCGATCGGAGAGCAAAATGTCGGCGTCGGGAGCGAAGAAGGTACTCCCCGTATCCGCACTCCCGATCATGTAGCCGTCCCGCGCCAACACTTCCGGATCGGCACTGACGAACGGCTTCATTGTCTCGCCTTCCTGACTGAACTCGTCGCTGTGGAGCACGGAAAGCGAATTCGGGTCGAGCTCGCGCTTGAAGCTTCGCCACCGCACGACGAAGCGATGCGGGTCGCGCCGAGCCTTGGCGGCTGCTTGGGCGATCTGCGTGAGTTGCGTCGCGCTCAGCGCTTTGCGTGCTTCGTTCCAGAGTTGCGCCGTAGCGACACCCTCTTGTGGCCTCACGAGACAGCGCCGGTCGGCGTTCACGACGATCGCGCGGAGCGACACACCCTCGCTCGTCATCGTGATCGGCACTTCGATCGCTTCACCTTGCCTGACGAGAATGGGCGAGGACGCGATCGAACGAAAGCCAACGCGCTCGACGCGAACGGAATAGCGTCCCGGAACGGGCGCCAGAAAAGAGAACGTACCCGAATCTTCGGCCAGCTTCGTCGCGACCGCGTGCCCCGTGCTGTCGATCAGCGCGACGATCGCGCCAGGGAGCACAGCTCCGTCAGCCTTGGCGACGACCTTTCCGCTGATCGTCTGCGCAATGGCAATGCGCGCGCCGAGCAGAACCATGGCAAGCGCGGCAGCGTTGCGGACGATGTGAGCGAAAGGAGTCCTCATCGACTGGGTCCTCGATGAAGGAACGATGCGCACCGGAACCGCCCAATGGAAGTGCGGATACATGCGGATACCCTGAGCCGCGACGAGGGCAATCGCCGCTCGACATGATCTGTCCTCCGTGTGCCCACTAGAGAAGGGAGAGCTCCAATGCACAAGCGCGCATTGACGCTGGCGACGATGATAGGCTTGGTCTTCATTGTTGCATGCGGAAGCGACAAACCCACGCAACCAGCGAACATTACTTACACGGCCACACTCACGGGCGCGAATGAGAGGCCGACAGCCGTCACCTCGAACGGCACGGGCACGTTCACGGGCACGTTGAACCCAACGACCAACACCTTTTCCTGGACGCTCAGCTTCTCGGGACTGACGTCGAATGCAATACTCGCGCACATCCACGGGCCCGCCGATGCGAATACAGCGACTGGCGTCATCGTCAACTTCGCCAGCCCGACAGGAGGGACGGGAACGTTGACGACTGGTGCCACCTCGGGAACCGCGTCAGGCAGCATCAGCTTGACGGGCGCCGTGAACAGCAGCGGCACGATTAGCGGTGACTCACTGAGGAAGCTGCTGGACGCCGGGCTGACGTACGCGAATGTGCACAGCGTGAACTTCGGCGCAGGCGAGATTCGCGGGCAGATCGTTAAGCAGTGAGTGGACAAGTGACGAGTGACAAGTGGCGAGAAGCGAGTTTCTTCTCGCCACTCGCCACTCGCCACTCGCCACTCGCTATCACTGATCTGCTACGCGCGCTCCATTCTTGCGCGAGTAGCGCTCGAACCAGCTCTCCAGGTAGAGTTGCGTCCGGAGATAGTTCGACGGACGCGAGCTGGTGCCGTGCCACTCATCGTTGAAGCGAATCATTGCCGTGGGCACTTTGCGTAGCTTGAGCGCCCGGTAGAACTCCTCCGTCTGCGAGATCGGCGTGCGAAGATCGTTCACGCCGGTCATGAGCAGCGTTGGGGTAGTGACATTGCCCACGTACATCAGCGGGCTCCGCCGCAGATGCTCGGACGGGTCTTCCCATGGCAGCTTAGCAAAGTTGTAATACCACGATGCACCATCGGTGATGCCGACGAAGCTCACCCAGTCGATCACCGGACACATCGACACCGCGGCGGCGAACCGGTTCGTGTGACCGACCGTCCAGGCAGTGAGGACGCCGCCGCCGGAGCAGCCGTAGACGAACATGTTGCTCGTGTCGACGTAGCCGCGGCCAATCACCGTGTCCACCGCCGCCATCAGATCGTCGAAGTCCTTCCCGGGGTACGCGTTCTTGATCGCGTTCCCGAAGGCACTCCCGTAGCCCGTTGATCCGCGCGGGTTGGTGTAGAGCACGACGTAACCGTCGGCTGCCTGCTGCTGTCGCGCGAAATTGAACGCCACGTTGTACATCGAGTGCGGTCCGCCATGGATCTCGAGGATGAGCGGATACTTCTTGGCCGGATCGAAGTCCGGCGGTTTCACCACCCACCCTTGTACCTTGAGGCCGTCGCGCGTCGAGACCCAGATCTCGTCCTGCGCGCCGATCTTCTTGCCGAAAAGCACGTCCTCGTTCACGCTCGTGAGCTGCCGCGCCGCCGCGGGCTGCTTCAGATCGAACGCAACGACTTCGTTAGGCTTCGACGCGGTTGATGTGACGCCGACGGCGAGGCCATGCGAGTCGATATCCGTCACGGTCAGCACCTGCTCGCCTTTCGTGACCGGCTTTACATCGCCCTTGAGGGACGCGAAGTACAAGTTGCGCGACCCTTGGTTCTCGGTGTTGAAATACACACCGCTCTCGTCGTTCGCCCACATGAGTCCCTGGGGCGACCGATCGAGGTTTCCCGAGATCACGTGTGAGTTGCTGCCATCGGCGTTCATCACGTAGAGCTTCGAGTCCACCCACGTGTCGCTCGTCGAATCGAACCCTGTATATGCGATCAGCTTTCCATCGGGCGAGGGCGTCGGTTGGTTGTCTGGTCCTTTGCGATGCGTCAGCTGCGCGACGTCGCCGGTCCCGACGTCGACGGCGTAGATCTCGCTCTCGCGCCACGCGTACTCCGCGTCCGGCGTGCGGAGGCCGCTGAAGACGATTCGTTTTCCGTCAGGCATCCAGCGGAATGGGCCGTCGTTGAAGTTTCCCGTCGTGACCTGACGTGGCGTGCCGCCGCCATCCGCGGACAGGACGAAGATGTGCGTGCTGCCGTCTTCGACGTAGCCCTGACGATCACGGCGATAGTTGAGCTTCTGCACAATACGCGGCGCCTCCACCCACTTCGCGCCCTTCGGCGGCGCCGGCATCGCGATGCGCCAATCCTCGCGCGCTGGCACGAGCATCGTGAAGGCCAGCCATTTTCCATCGGGCGACCACTCGAGGCCAGATGGATTCTCGGTCAAGTGGGTGAGTTGACTCACCGCGCCTTCCGCGTCCATCCAACGGACGAAGACCTGCGAACCGTTAGGTTCGCCGTGCGCGATGTAGGCGATGCGCGTTCCGTCTGGCGACCACTTCGCGTCGGATCCCTCGACCAGGAAGCGATTCTTCGTTCCGTCGGCGTTGATGATCCAGAGGGACGTCTTCCATTGATCGTTGATCTTGTCCACCCAGCGGCGTCCGTAGACGAGCTGCTTTCCGTCGGGCGACAGCTGTGGATCTTGAACGTCTTCCCAGTCGAGATACTGATCGAGCCGGAGGAGAGCGGGGGAGCGCGCCGCGCGCTCGCTGCCTTGTTGCTGCGCCGGTTTCGCGGCCTGTTGAGCACTTACGAAAGCGGGAGCGATGAGTGCCGAGAACACCAGAGGCGAAAGGGCTCTGATGCGCATTGTTTGACTCCTGTTGGGGCACTGGAGTTGACAACGCGCGCACACTGGCCGCAAGGCGGGAATTGTGCGGGCAAAAAAGAGGCGGCCGTTGCGCGGCCGCCTAGCCCCTAGCCCTAGCCCCTAAGCCCTAGCCCCTCAGTAGATGAACACCTTGGTGCCCACCGGCACGTACGTGTACAACCACTCGATGTCTTCGTCGCGAAGCCGAACGCAGCCGTGCGTTGCGGCGAAGCCGATCGATTCCTTGTCGGGGGTTCCGTGAAGTAGATAGCCCTCGCCGAGATCCAAGCGGTACTTCCCGAGCTCGCCCTCGACCCGCCGATTCTTCGTCCCGGTTGGTGGAACGAAGAGCGTGCTGTCGAAAACGATGTGCTCGTCGACCGGGAGCTCGTAGAAGTGCGCGTCCTCGCCAACCACTCCAACGAGTGAGTCGCGCACGACGAGGCTGCGCCCATCGGACAGCTTGATCGGCTGGCCTCGCTCGATCTTGCGAAGCTTGAGGTTGTACTCTGTCGCGACCTCTGCGTAGAGCCAGTCGGGAGGACTCCAGATTGGATCCGCTTCCTTTCGCAAAACGCTACGCACGCCACGCGGGGTTCGGAATGTCCACTCGCGCTTGCCGTACTTGAGCGTCGTTCCCTTTGCGGTGGCGACGGGCGCGTCGAGGACGGTGTCTTCGCCGACGATCGCCCACAGTCGCTTGTCCTGCAGCGATACGATAAGTCGGAATCCCGACGATCTATCAGCGATGTTCTTTGCCGAGACCCACGAGAGGCTATCCGCGCGATTGCGGAAATGCCGTTCAGATGACGCCGCTGCGTTGGTCGACTCGGACTCGCGCGACGGTGACGTCGTATCCTGCGCGGCTAGCGCCACAGTTCGTCTCGGTGCTTCCTCGTCGCGAACCGGTCCCGAGTGCTGGGCCGACGCGCAGGACGGCAGAAATGCGAGGACGAGCAACGCCAGCCGTTTCATGGATTCATGCTGCGGATTCGTGGTCGCCATGACCGTGAAAGATAATCGCGTCGCCCCGCGCCGTCGCGGGGCGACACGATGTACATACCTTGTCCCTTGGCCTTAGAACTGAATGCCGAGGATAACCGGAATCCAGTGTGCCGAGTTGAACGGGAAGCCACTCGGCGCGTCCTGACTCACGTCGATGTAGCGCGACTCGACGAAGAGGCCGGTCATGTGGCCAAAGTTGAAGTTGAAACCAGCGCCTGCGTTCCATCCCCACTTCCAGCTCGCATTGCTGAACGTCTGCTGACCCGTCGGCGCATTCGGATTCGAGAAATCAGTGTTGTATCCGGTGAGCTTCGACGTTGTTGCGCCAGCGAGGACATAGAACCGACTCCACGTACGTCCCAGCGGTATGTGCAATCGGGCGTCCATGTTGACGGAGTACGCCGTCAGATCCGGCGCGTTGAACGCACTGTTGTAGTTCTTACCGCCGAGCCGATCGAACGATCCGTCGACGCGTACGCCGAACGGTGATCCGGCAAAGTCATAACCGATCGGGACGGTAACATTCCACCCGGTCGAGTACCCACCGGTGTTCGTGCTCGCGCTCGAGATGTCCCCGTTCGGGACGCTCGCGCCCGCGGCCACGCCCATGTAGAAGCCACCGGCCCACCGACGCATACGGATTCTTTCTGCTTCCGCACGCGCGATCGAATCTGCGCGAGCGATCGAATCCTGACGCGCCTTCTCAACGGCTGCGACGGAATCCTGACGCCGCTTCTCCGCGGCGGCAATCGAATCACGACGCATCTGTTCAACACGAGCAACCGAATCCTGGCGTGCTCGTTCTGCCGCGGCGATCGAATCCTGTCGCGCGCGTTCAGCTGCGGCGATCGAATCCTGATTCACCGGCGGTGGTGCAGGCTGCGCCACCTCACCCGTCGAGGTACTCCGCTCCTTACTGATCGGAATGCGCTGCGCAGAAGTTGTACGACGCGTTGAGCGGCGCGCCGTATGTGTGGTTCGGCGAGTCGAGTCCGTCTGCTGCGCCTTCACAGTCGACACGCCTCCCAAGGTCAGGGCGATCGCGAGGCCGATCGCACAGCTACTCGAAAACCCAATTC
>JANWKK010000240.1 GCA_025451425.1 Gemmatimonadaceae bacterium | reverse complement strand
GTGCCGCCTGACCGTCGGTGCTGTATAATGGGCAATGGAAGCGTCCACCACCTCCGCAGCGCCGCCTTCCCGGCTGCCGCGCCGACTTGGCCTGTTCAGCGCCACGGCGGTGCTCGTCGGCTCAACGATCGGCTCGGGAATATTTCGGTCGCCGGCTGGAATCGCCGACAAGCTTCCTGGTCCGCTGCCGATGCTGATGGTGTGGCTGGGCGGCGGCTTGTTCGTGCTCTGCGGCGCGCTGACACTGGCGGAAGTCGCGAGCGCGTTTCCATCCACCGGCGGACTGTACGTCTTCATTCGCGAGGCCTGGGGTCGTCGCGCGGCTTTCCTCTTCGGCTGGTCGGAGCTGGTCCTCATCCGCGCCGCGTCGCTTGGCGCCATCTCGACGACGTTCGCGGAGTATCTGTTCCGCGTGATGGGGCACGAGCCGAGCATCGAGCCATACGCCACGTACGTGCACTGGGTGGCGGCGCTGGCGATCGCGCTCACGGCCACCTTCAACTACGTCGGGCTGCGCTGGGGCGCGCTCGTTCAGAATCTCACGACGGTGGCGAAGTACGGCGGGCTGCTGTTCATCATCATCGTCGCGATATCGCTCGGCCTGCCGCACACGGGGGGACATTTCACGCCGGCGGTCCCGAAGGGGAGCTTCTCGATGGCGCCGTTCGGGCTCGCGCTCATCTCGGTGCTTTGGGCGTACGACGGATGGGAGGACGTAAGCCTGGTGGGCGGCGAGGTGAAGGATGGCCGTCGCAATCTGCCGCGCGCGATAATCATCGGCACTCTGGCGGTGATCGCGATCTATCTGCTCGCGAACGTTGCGTATCTCTCGGTGCTGGACGTCGAGACCATTCGCCACTCGCAGCTCGTGGCAGCGGAGGTCGCGTCGAAGCTGCTCGGAGCGCCCGGCGTGGTGTTCGTCGCGGTGACCGTCATGCTCTCGACGTTTGGCACGCTCAATGGTTCGATCATGACGGCGCCGCGAATCTTTTTCGCGATGGCGGACGACCGTCTGCTCTTCCGGCAGATCGCGAAGGTTCATCCGAAGTTCCAGACGCCGTACGTTGCGATCGTGCTCAACGCTGCGATCGGAGTGGGTTTCGTGCTCACGCGCGGTTTCGAGCAGCTGGCGGACCAGTTCGTGATCGCGATCGTGCCATTTCTGGCGCTGGCGGTGGGAGCGGTGTTCGTGCTGCGTCGCCGTCCCGGCTACGACACCTCGTTCCGGGTGCCGGGCTACCCTGTAGTTCCGCTCATCTTCATCGCGTCTACCTTCGCGCTGCTCGTGAATGCGTTGGTCCAGCATTCGAGTCGTATCGCGACGCTCGGCGTGTTTGTGGGAATTCTGCTGGGCCTTCCGGTCTACGCGATCATCGTACGACGCATGGGCTCGTCAGGCGGGGACACTCCTCATAAGGAACCCGTTCCCCTCCATTCTTGACTCCGGCTTTAGGCGGTCTACCTTCTTTTAATCGGCCGTCACGCCGCTTGGCACTCTCGTTCACTCAGGGAAAATTACTCATGCGAATGAGTTGCAGGCTCCGATCCGTTGTCCTGGCGCTCATGGCAACGGGAGTCGCCGGTATTTGCACGCTGGCCGCGCAGGGTATCACCACCGCCGCTGTGAGCGGCGTCGTCACCGACGAGTCCGGCCAACCGGTCGAGGCCGCGCAGATACAGATCGTCAATCAGGCAACGGGCGTCCGAAGCGGCACGCTCACGCGCACCAACGGCAACTATTACGTCCAGGGACTCGAGGTTGGGGGCCCTTACATGGTTACCGTGAAGCGCATCGGTTTCCAGCCCGACAGCCTCGGCGGCATTCGGTTGTCGCTCGGACAGAATTTTCGCGCGAACTTCAAGGTCAACACGCAAGCTGCGCGGCTCGAAGCGGTCACGGTGCGCGCCGCGACGTCGGACACGTTGAGCGCGCTCATTTCGCCGTCCCGCCGCGGCGTCCAGACGGACATCTCGGACTCGGCGCTGCGCCGGCTGCCAACGCTCAATCGAAACTTCACCGACTTCCTTGCCCTCACGCCGCAGGTGAACGTGGCGCAGAGCGGTGGACTCTCGGGCGGCGGCCAGAACAACCGCTTCAACAACATCCAGATCGACGGTGCGAGCGAGAGCGACATCTTCGGCCTGGGCACTACGGGACAGCCGGGCGGCCAGGCGCGCGGCCGATCGATCTCACTCGAGGCCGTGAAGGAGTATCAGGTATTGCTGTCGCCGTTTGACGTACGGCAGGGAAACTTCACGGGCGCGCTCATCAATGCGGTGACGAAGAGCGGGACGAACGAACTGCACGGCTCGGCGTTCTATTATTTCCGCAATGAGAACCTCGCCGCTGACGTCCCGATTCTTCGGTCGAGCAACTTCGAGCAGAAGCAGTTCGGCTTCTCGTTGGGCGGGCCGATCGTGAAGGACAAGATCCACTTCTTCATTGCGCCGGAGTGGCAGCGGGAAGACTATCCGGCGCCGGGCCCGTACATCGGCCAGCCGGCGAATCTGACGCCTGCACCTGCTGCGGACGCGGCAACGGTGCAGCGTTTCGTCGACATTCTCAAGAACAATTACAACCTCGACGCCGGATCTCCGGGGCCGATCTCGAACGCGAATCCGCTCACGAACTTTTTCGGGCGCCTCGACTTCGTGCTCCCGTACAACAGCCGCCTCGTGGTGCGCGACAACTACGGACAGGCGGAGATCGACACGCTGTACCGGCTCTCGACCTCGCTTCGCTTCAACTCGAACGCGTACTCCTTCCACAGCAAGAAGAACGCGGCGGTCGCGCAGCTGTTCACGAACTGGAACAACGGTGCGAACAACGAGCTATTCGTCGGCTATACAACCATACGCGACAACCGTCCGCCGAACGCGGACTATCCGTCGATCACAGTCAACACGGGGATCACGGGAACGCTGATCGCGGGTGCGGAGGTGAACTCGCAGGGCAATTCACTCGACCAGAACATTTTCGAGATCACGGACAACTTCACGATTCCGATCGGCGCGAAGCACCGGCTGAGCGTGGGTACGCACAACGAGTTCTACAAGATCAGCAACGAGTTCGCGCGAGATTCATGGGGCGAGTACACCTTCTCGAGCCTCGATTCGCTCGAGGCGGGGAATCCGAATCGGTACACGATCGGGTTGAACCTCGGCGCTGGCTTCGTTTCGAAGTTCAACGCGGCGAACTACTCCGTGTACGCCGAGGATCAGTGGACGATCAACGATCGCTTCAACCTGATCTACGGCATTCGCGCGGACATTCCGACGATCAGCTCGCGGCCGCCTACGAATCCGCTCATCCTGAGCATTTACGGTCGCGACACGCACGAGATTCCCACAGGCAACGTGCAATGGTCGCCGCGCGTGGGCTTCAACTGGGATGTGACGGGGGCGCAGACCGATCAGGTTCGCGGAGGCGTGGGTCTGTTTCAGGGGCGGCCCGCGTTCGTGTGGCTGGAAAACACGATCGCGAACTCCGGGTTCGGGCTCGGATTGCTCACCTGCGGCTCGGGCGGTCTCGGTAATGCTGCGCCGTTCAACCCCGACAAAAACAATCAGCCGCAGTCGTGCATCGATCCATCCACGGGTGATCCTGTGGGCGCAGGCGCGTACAGCGAAGTGGATCTGCTCAACAAGAATCTCAAGATGCCGCAGACGTTGCGCGCGACACTCGGATACGATCACCAGTTCGGCAATGGATTCGTGGGCACGCTCGAGGGGATCTACACGAAGGGCATCAACAGCTTCTTCTACCAGAACCTCAACCTCGGCAGTCCAACCGGCGTCGACAAATTCGGCCGTACCATCTATGCGACTGCGTGGGCACCGAGCGGTACGCCGACGTCGAACATCATCAATCCGCAGTTCAAGGCTGGCGGTGTGCTCGACGTGATCAATCAGTCGAAGGACTATTCGTATTCGATGACGGCGCAGCTGCGGAAGCGCTTCACGCAGTCGTTCGAGGCGACGGGGGCGTTCACCCACGGGCATTCGTACACGGTGCAGGACATCACGAGCAGCACCGCGTCATCGAACTGGAAGTTCGGCCGCGAGCTCTCGGGCGACATTCTGGGGCTGAACACCGGCATCTCGCAGTTCGACATTCCGAACAAGGTGCTTATCGCCGGTACGTACTCCGCGCCGTGGAAGACCTGGCAGACCACGCTGTCCATGATCTACGTGGGCGTGTCGGGAATTCCGTTCGACTACGTTGCCACCGGCCGCGGCGCGGTGGGCGACATGAACGGCGATGGCATCGCCGGAAACGATCTGATCTACATTCCAAAGGATGCACGCAACCCGAGCGAGATGATCTTCCGGGACGAGACGGTGAGCGGCCAGTTCATCACGGCAGCGACGCAGGCGCAGCAGTTCGAGCAGTTCATCAACGGACAGCCGTGTCTGCGCGACCACCGCGGCGAGATTCTGGCGCGCAATTCGTGTCGCACGCCGTGGCAGAACAACATGAACATGACGATCGAGCAGTCGCTTCCGACGGTTGACGGCAAGACGCTGTCGATACGACTCGACGTCTTCAATTTCCTGAACCTGATCGATCACGATTGGGGGAAGGTGAAGCTCCCGGTGAACAGCCCGAGCTTCAACGATCAGTCGCTGGTGAGCGTCGTTGGCCAGACGTCAGATCCGAACGTGCTGAACACACAGCCGATCTTCCAGTACGTGCCGGCGAACTTCACGCGCTGGACGTCGAACGTGGTGCCGTCGTTCTACCAGATTCAACTTTCGGCGCGGCTGGGGTTCTAGCAGTGCAAGGGGAGAAGGGAAGCGGGGCGGCCGAAGGAATGGTCGCCCCGCTTCGCGGTCGGGCGTTGCGAGGCCGGAAGGGGGCCCAAGCTATAAGAAATGAGCCCGTAGCCTCGAGTCTTGAGCTTGCACCGCGAGCCATCGCGATGCCGACGGGGATCAAGAGGCGGAAGGCGGGCCCAAGCGATAAGCAATGAGCCGATAGCCTCGAGCCTTCAGCCGGCGCCAATTACTAAAGGGATGCCCGCTCGCCGGCCCGGGAAGAACTCACCTTCTCAATGCTCTAGACTCACGGCTATCTGCTTGGGCTCGCCGTGAACATCGCGATGTCCGCCTGCACCGCGATGCCTTCGCTTTACCTAAAACACCTTCACGTTGATGTAACGCTTCGGATTCGCCTTGATGTCCGTCATCAGCGAATCCATCCTGGCGAGTAGCTCGCGCAGATTGTTGTAGACGCCCGGGTCGTTGAGCAGCTTTGCCGCCGTGCCGTTCCCCGTCTGCAGCTGCGTCATCACCTGATTGAGCTTCGCGGTGGTCGTGTCGAGATTGCCCGTTAGCGTCGCGAGATTGCGCGTCGTCGTCTGCATTCCACGCACCGTGGAGTCGAGCGCCATCGAGTCGATCGCGCCAATGCGGCTCCGGAGCGCGTTCATCGTGAGCGTCAGCCCGCGCGACTGTTCCGCTGCCACGGAGTTGAGCTCCTGCACGAGTGCGTTCGTCGACGCGATTGTCTTGCGGAGATCCTGAATGCCGCCCTCCTGCACGAACTCGATCTTCACCGTCTTCGCGACGTCGGACAGCGCGCCGCTCACACTGTCGACGCGCAGCAGGAGCGCGTCCATCGACGGCGCGGCCCGTCCCGCCGGAATCGAGTCGCCCGGCGCGATGAATCCATTGAAACGGCATGTCGGCGTGACGCGCGCCGTAGTCGGCACGGAGGTATCCGCTGTGATCGGCGGCGGACTCGCCGTGCACGGTGTTAGCGCGATCGACTTGTCCCCGAAGAAGCCCTCGTTCGCAACCGTCGCCGTGGTTCCCTGCGGAATCCTGCGACCGCGATCGATGCTCAATTTCACGTTCAGGTACCCCGTTTCGTCGAGCTCCACCGCATCGACGTAACCCACCTGCACGCCCGCGAGATTCACCGGCTGTCCCGGCTTCACGTTCTGCCCCCAGGCGAACCGCGTGTACTCCGGATACGACTTGCTGAAGCCGCGCCGTGCGAGCCATAGAGTGCCCGTGATCGCCACGACGACGGCGATCAGCACGAATATTCCGACGACGACTTCGTCCCGTTGTTTGCTCATTGAATCTCGGTTGCGAGATATAGAGCCGTGAGCGCATCCAGCAAGAGGATGATCACGGAGGAGAGGACGACCGCGCGCGCCGTAGAGCGTCCCACGCCCTCGGCGCCCGCCCCGGTGATGAAGCCCTCGTACGAGCAGATGAGCGCTATCGCGCCGCCGAACAGCGTCGCCTTGATGAGGGCGTACCACACCTGGAAGGTGTTGAACGTCAGGTGCAGCCCGGCCGAGTAGTCGGAGAGCCGCACGTTGGTCGCGACGACCACGGCGAACCCTCCGGCCAGGATCCCCACGGCGATCGCGACGATTGTGAGCAGTGGCACCATCGTTACGCCCGCGATGAATCTCGGCACCATGAGATACGCCACCGGATCGTACGCGAGCGTCTCGAGCGCGTCGATCTGCTCCGTCACGCGCATCGTTCCGATCTCCGCCGTCATCTTCGCGCCAACGCGGCCCGCGAGCACGAGAGCGGTGAGCAGCGGTCCGAGCTCGAGCACGATGCTTTGCCGCGTGATCCACCCCACCACGGAGAACTGCACGCCCGGAAACAGCTGATAAGTCGTCTGATACGCCGTTACCGCGCCGATGAACGCGGACACGGTTGCGACGAGCGGAATCGAGTCGACGCCGATCTGTCGCATCTGCGCGATCGTGAGCGGCAGATACGTGCCCGGCTCCCCGAGCGAACGCCCGAAATCGCGCAGAAAGTACACGAACGCGCCGAGCTGTCCGAACAGGCCGAGCGTCCCGCGGCCCAGGGCTCGAAAGAACCGGCCGAATATCCAGTACCCGGTCGGTGCGGCGGTCGTGTCCTCGGGAAAGAGCGTGGCGCCCATCAGCGCACCCGCCGCGTCACGTTCGCACCCGTGCGAGCAGCACGACTCCGATCGTGCCGAAAATCACGTTGGGGATCCACGCCGCCAGATACGGTGGTATCGCGCCTCCCTCCCCGATTGCCTTCGTGAGTTGGATGAGCATTAGATAGACGATGGTCGTGGCAAGGCTGATGCCGATGCCAAACGCGGTGCCGCCGCGCTGAGTGCTTGTGGCAAGGGGCGCGCCGAAGAACACGATGATCACGCACGCCACCGGAATCGCGATCTTGAGCGACAGCTCCACCTTGATCTCGTTAGCATCGGCCCCCGATCGTTCGAGCGATCTGATGAATCTTCGCAACTCGCGAAATCCCATCTGCTCCGGACTTCGCGGCGCAGACGTGAGATCGATTGGTGCCTCCGTGAATTGCACGTCACGGACACTGTCGAAAGCGATCGCGACGTTGCGCGTCGAGTCCGGAAGAATGTGCAGCTCGCCGCTCTTGAGCGTCCACGATTTGTGCGTCGTGTCGAACGTCGCCGTGCGAGCGGCGAGAAGATACGTCGGGTAGTCGGGCCCGCGGCCGCGTCGCTCCACCTCCACGTTGTCGATCAGCCGACGCTCGACGTTGAGCGCGGCAATCTTGTATACGCGGCCGTGCGGCGCGCTGTACGCGAAGTTGTAACGCTCGTTCCCCGGCTTGTAGCGACCTTCCTCTAGCAGCTCGTTCCGCCGGATGTCGGTGATCGGTACGAGCTCGCCGAGCGCGAAGTTCAACATCATCACGATCGCCGCGCCGCCGAAGATCGGAAGCAGCAGCCGGTAAAAGCTGATCCCCGATGCCTTGGCCGCCGTGAGCTCCGAATGTCGCGTGAGCGATCCGATGGTGAACACCGTCGCGAACAGCACCGCGGCAGGCAGCACCATGTAGATCGATTCGGGAAACCAGTAAACGTACGCGAGCGTGATCTGCTCGGGCGTGAGATGCCGGTTGAGGTACTTTCCAAGCCGGTCCGTCAAGTCGATGACGATCACCAGCAGCGGGAATCCAAGCGCGGTGGTGATGAAGATTTTCGTGAACTCGGTCGCTATATAGCGGTCGAGCGGATGCAGTAGGCGTGACTTCACGCGGGAACCCGCCGGCGTCGATCCGCGTGAATGCCCACGCGCCGCACGAGTCGCGCGAACCACGTGCGCACCGTGTCGAACATCTCGGACGAGTCACCGCCGCGCGCCGATCCGCCCACGCGCTGCACGCGTATCAAGCCGGCCACGCCAACCACCGCGAACAGAACGTTCGCCATCCACATTGCGACCACCGGATCCAGAATCAGCTTGTCGGCGAGATCCTCGCCTACCACCAGCCCCACATAGTAGAGCGCGAACGCGATGATGCTCACGCCGATCACGAGCCCCACGCCGCCGCGTGGAAAGCGAATGCCGATGGGCGCGCCGAGCAGCACGAAGACGATGCAGGCGGCCGCGAGCGCGAACTTCTTCTGTATCTCAACGTCATAGCGAGCCATCGTCGTCTCGGCGTCGTGCACGCGCGACTTCATCACCTCGATCTGCGCCCCCGAGCTCAGGAGATACGCGGGGCTCGTGAACTGATTGGGCGCCCGCGACGGGTCGAAGACGCGTCCGCGCGCTGACGGCTGCGCGTTGCGCATTGCCGCGATGGCCGCCGCGGCGCTGGCCGGTGAGTTGGCGTTCGCCACGCCGCCACCCGGAGGCGCCGGCACGCGAAAGCCGCCACTCGAGGGCGGCCTTGCGGCAACGCCACTCGAGGCGGCCGAAAGCGGCGGAACCGGCACGGTCGTCGCCCTCATGCCCGGCGGCTGAACCGACTGGGCGATCGACGGCGGCGTGGCACGCTCAGCGGAGCTATCCGAGTCCGCGATTGGCGCGCTGCCGAAAATCCGCGACGACAGTTTGCAGTAGAGCGCACCGGCGGAAATCCGCGGCGACGGCTTCGGCGCCTTCACCGTCGGCAGCTGCTCGCCCGTCGCCAGGTAGTGGGTAGCGGCCACGAGCGTGTTCGTCAGCGTCGCGCGCGCCTGATCGAGGTCTTCATTCCCCTGCGCGAGCCCGTTCGCCATTTCGCAGACGGACATCTCGCGCTCCGACTTGTAGTCGTCCTTCTCCGTCTGCTCGAAGCGATTGCCAACTCCGCGCACGCGCACGAGGTCCGTCTTGAAATACAGCCGCGTGAGCTCGCCGAGGTTGTCGCGCGGAATCTGCTGCATGTAACCGTCGTGCAGCGTCATCTGTAAATCCTTCTGGTCCGGCGTCATCCCCATCAGCCCCGAGTCCGAGTAGATCGTCTTGCGACGCTCGGGATCGTCGAAATTGTAGATCGTGACCTCCCGCATGCGGTCGGTCGCCTCGTCGATGTGGCTCGTGCGCAGGAAGAGCTTGCCGGGCATCACCTCGTTGATCACCTGCTCGCGCAGCGCAAACGTCGGCTTCTTGCGGGCGATATCAGTCTGCAGCGTGCGGAGGCGGTGATTGCTGCGCGGCAGAACCTGGTCGTTGAAGGCCAGCATCGCGATTCCAAGCACTGCGCCGCCGATGATCGCCGGGCGCACGAGCCGCATCACCGAGATCCCGCTCGCGCGGAGCGCCGTCACCTCGTTCTCCGACGTGAGCCGGCTGAAGGCGTAGAGCACCGCCACCAGCACCGCCATCGGCATCGTCATCGCGATGATGAAGGGGATCGAGAGAACGAAAAACTCCCCGATCACGGCCCAGCCGAGTCCCTTGCCCACGAGGTTCCCGAACTGCTTCGCCACCTGCTGCAGGAGAAGCAGCGCAGTGAGCGACGACAGCGCGAAGACGATGGGGCCGATGTGCTCGCGAAGGATGTAGCGGGTTAGGAGCTTCAAGGGATCGCGGGCCAGGGGTGGCGGCGGGGGCACATGGCTCCCGCGTGGGGAAATCTAAGCGTACCGGCGCAACGGAGCGACAAGCGCCGGCGGTCCTTCGCTCGCTATCTTACCAATTCCTCTTCCCGTCTCCCGATTGCCCGTGCGAACGACTCGATCGATTCTCGCGCTGATGGCCACCGCATCGCTGGCCTTCTGCACCAGCGACCGTCCCAAGACTTCCTTCGACGGCGCCACCGCGCTCGGCTACGTGAAGACGCAGCTCGCCTTCGGACCTCGCATTCCGAACTCGATCGGCGCGCAGCGCACCGGCGACTGGATCGTCGCGCAGATGAAGACGCGCGCCGACACGGTGATCGAACAGCGCTGGGATCACGTGACCGTGAAAGGCGACACGCTACACCTCCGGAACATACTCGCGCGAATCCATCCGCAGGCTGCGCAGCGGGTGTTGTACGTGACGCACTGGGACACGCGGCCAATATCGGATAGTGATCCCGATCCGGCGAAGCGCAAGCTGCCGATCCAGGGAGCCAACGACGGCGCGTCCGGCGTCGCGCTGTTCATCGGCATCGGCGACGCGCTCAAGAAGACTCCCGCGACGGTTGGTGTGGACCTGCTGTTCGTGGACGGCGAGGATTACGGCGACTTCGGCTCCGCGATGAAGGACGTGCTCATCGGCTCGACGTACTTCGCGGCGCACCAGCCATCGCCGGCGTACCGTCCGCTGTACGGAGTGCTCTGGGACATGATCGGCGACAAGAACCTCGACATCTATCAGGAGCCGATCTCCATGCAGCGCGCGCCGGAGGTGGTGTCGCTGGTGTGGAACCAGGCGCAGGAGTTGGGCTACTCGAAGTACTTCATCCCGAGCCCGTCCAACTCGGGCGTCACTGACGATCACATCCCGCTGCTCGACGCGGGGATCCACACGATCGACGTGATCGACTTCGACTACCCGCCGCACCACACGCAGGAGGACACGATCGACAAGCTCTCGGCGAGGTCGCTGCAGATCGTGGGGGATGTCGCCGTGGCGCTGGTGACGTCGAAGTAGGTGGGCGGCCGGCGTTGACGCGACTCGATGCTTGCTGGCATCGCGATGCGGAAAGTGAGCCCAAGCTGTAAGGTGCGAGCCGAGAGACTTGAGCTTGGAGCTGCTCCGATGGAATGAGTTGCTCCCTGGCACGACCCGCGAAAGGATGCCCGGGAGCGACAGGTGACGGCTCTCGGCTCAACGCTCTGGACTCACTGGCTATTTGCTTGGGCTCGCCGTACACCCCGCGATGCAAAGAGCCATCGAGAGTCCGATCGATGATGTGAGCCGACCATGGCGCTCGATATTGGCGCATGCCCACCCCCGCCGAGAGACGCGCGCTCGTCTTTTTCTCCGCCGTGCTCACCCTTGGAGCCGGTGTGCGCGCGACGAGCGCGCTCCGCGCCGCTCCCCCTCCGCCCAGCGCCGCCGCGCGCGCCGATCTCCACCGCCAGATCGTCGCCGTCGATTCCGCGGACTCCGTTCAGCGCCTGTCGCCAAAGCGCCGTCGGTCGAAGCGACCGAGGTCGGTCGGAGTGTCCTCATTCGGCTCCGCAGACATCCCGCTTGGCGATTCCGCGTCTGCGCCGGCCACCAGGCGCAGGAAGAAGCCAGCGAAGTTGGCAGCAGTGGGCCAGCCGCGCGACATCGGAGCTTCGCCGGGTGGTCCAGTCGATCTGGACCGGGCTCAGGAATGGGAGATCCTCGCGCTCCCGAAGATCGGACCCGCGCTCGCGCACAGGATCACCGCCAATCGGGATTCGCTCGGTCCGTTCGGCTCGCTCGACGAGCTCCGACGAGTAAAAGGGGTCGGCCCAGCGCTCGTGGATGTGATCGCGCCCTACGTGACTTTCTCACTCCAACCGCGTCAATCCCGTGACAAAGAGCGCGACGGCGTGACAGTTGAACGCCCCAAAGGGCGGCGCAAGCGTCAAACGCCGTCACAATAGTAGGCGGCAGCTTCCAATCGACCCCCGCCCGGGCGGCGTCGCCGACGCTCCCGGGCTCTGTTCCCCCCTCCGAGAAACATGGCCGCAGCACCAGCAGCAGCAGCCGCGGGCGAGCGCATCGGTGACCTCCTCATGCGCGAGGGGCTCATCACGCGCGAGGCGCTCGACCGGGCGCTCCAGGAACAGAAGACCACAGGCATGCGTGTCGGCTACAATCTCGTGAAGCTCGGCTTCATCAACGAGGTCGAGCTCACGCGAATGCTCGCGCGCCAATTCCGCATGCCCGCCGTCGACCTCACGAACTTCGAGGTCGATGCGCGCATCGCCAAGCTGATCCCCGCCGAGCTGGCGCAGCGCCATCTGGTGCTCCCGCTCAAGCGCGAGGGACGCACGCTCACCGTCGCCATGGCCGATCCGTCCGACCTTGGCGTAATCGACGACCTGAAGTTCATCACGCGCTACGACATCTTCCCCGTCATCGCCGGGGAATACACGCTGCGCAACGCCGTCGACAAGCACTACGGCGAGAACACCGACGATGCGCTCCAGAACATCCTCAACGACATCGACGAAGAGGGAGACGTCGAGGTTCTCGAGGACCGTGAAGAGGAAGTCAGCGCGTCGGTGCTCGCGGCGGCGATCGATGATGCGCCGGTCGTGAAGCTCATCAACGGAATCCTGACGGACGCCGTGAAAAAGGGCGCGTCCGACATTCATTTCGAGTGCTACGAGCACGAGATGCGCGTGCGCTACCGCATCGACGGCGCGCTGCAGGAAGTGATGAAGCCGCCCATGAAGCTCAAGGCCGCGCTCATCTCGCGCTTCAAGATCATGTCGAACCTCAACATCGCCGAGCGCCGCGTGCCGCAGGACGGGCGCATCAAGCTGAAGATCGGCAAGAAGGTCATCGACTATCGCGTGTCCACGCTCCCCACGCTCTTCGGCGAAAAGATCGTGCTCCGAATTCTCGACAAGGGAAATCTGACGCTCGATCTCGAAAAGTTCGGCATCGAGCCGCGCGCCGAGAGTGATCTGATGGAGGCGGTGGCGAACCCGTACGGAATGGTGCTCGTCACGGGCCCAACGGGATCGGGAAAGACGACGACGCTCTACTCGGCGCTATCGAAGGTCAACAACATCGACGTCAACATCATGACGGCGGAAGATCCCGTCGAGTACAACATCTTCGGGATCAACCAGGTGCTGGTGCGCACCGACATCGGGCTGACGTTCGCAGCGGCGCTGAAGGCGTTTTTGCGCCAGGATCCGAACATCATCATGATCGGAGAGATTCGAGATCTGGAAACGGGCGGCATCGCCATCAAGGCGGCGCTCACGGGCCACCTCGTCATGTCGACGCTGCACACGAACTCGGCGCCGGAGACGGTGACGCGATTGATGGACATGGGGCTCGAGCCATTCAACGTCGCGTCCGCGCTCAACCTCGTGCTGGCGCAGCGACTCGTGCGCCGTATCTGCAACACGTGTCGCGCGCAATATCAGCCGGACGACGTCGAGATGGCGGCGGCGAAGCTGAAGCCCGAGATGTCGTTCGGCGATCTGGCGTATTCGGAGGAGGCCATCCAGAACATGAAGCGGATGGCAACCAAGGAGGCGGCGCCCATCGTCAAGGATTTCGATCTGAACACGAAGATCAAGGAAATGCCGTTCTTCCGCGGGCGCGGCTGCGACGCGTGCGCAGGCTCGGGCCTCAAGGGTCGTCAGGGACTGTACGAGGTCATGCTCATGACCCCCAAGCTACGAAAGCTGGTCATGCAGAACGTGGGCGCGGCGGAGATTCAGAAGGGCGCGGTGGAGGAGGGGATGCTGACGCTGCGCATGGATGGGCTCCTCAAGGTCATGAAGGGGATCACGACGCTGGACCAGGTCATTCGCGAGACGGCGGCGTAGTAGGGTTTGGAGAGACTGAATCACCGCAGAGACACAGAGGAACGGCTGAGACACAGAGGACTACTGACGACGAACTGACGCGCCGACCGAACTTGCGATGGCATGGACATCAACGTTGTCAGTGGGCAAGTCGTGGACGCGGCCATCAAGGTCCATTCGGTGCTCGGGCCCGGGTTGCTGGAGCGAGCGTATCAGGTCTGTCTCGCGCAGGAACTGCGCAAGCGAGATGTACGCGTGCGCAGAGAAGTGCTCATGCCGGTTCGCTACGACGGGCTCGAGCTCGGCCTGGCCTACAGAATCGACCTGCTAGTGGAGGAGTGCGTGGTGGTCGAAATCAAGGCCGTCGCAAACATCCTTCCCGTCCACAAGGCCCAGCTCCTGTCGCAGCTCAAGCTGAGCGACCAGCGCGTCGGCCTGCTAATCAACTTCAACGTCGCCCGCCTCAAGGATGGAATCATTCGGCTGGTGAACTAGCCTTTAATGCCGTCCTCTGTGCCTCTCGTGCCGTTCTCTGTGCCTCTGCGGTCCGCAGTTTGGCCCGGCGGACCGGGCCTGCCCGGCCCGACCCTGCAACGCTCGCCCCGTTCCCTCGTCTATAGGTGGTATCCCGTTTCCCGGGACCCCTTCAAGCAGGAGCTAC
>JANWKK010000239.1 GCA_025451425.1 Gemmatimonadaceae bacterium | reverse complement strand
CTGCATATTGGCGAGGTTCGCGCAGATGATGAGCAAAGTGACAATAGACGCGAACAGTCCCATCACCGAGGCGAGCACGAGGACACGCGGCTTGACGAAGCCCGGATGGTCGAATCCGCTGGCACCGGGGAGCAGCGTGATTCCGACATTCGCGTTGGTTCCCGGATAAGCGGCTGCCAGCTGCGTCGCGAAGAGGTTTGCCGCGCGGTCGGTGCGCTGCGTTGTCCAGCTCGGATGCATTCGGCCAACAACGTAGATCCACCCTGGTCCACGCCCCTCGAGCAGCTGCGTCGATCCCGGCATGATCACGTTATGCATGCCGACCGGGACGAACATCTCTGGCCAGAAACCGAACGTTCGCAGTCCCTTGAATCCGGGGGGCGCAACGCCAGTGATCGTGAACTCCGAACCGTTGACGCGTACCACTCGGCCAACGATGGAGGAATCACCGCGAAATCGCTGTCGCCACGAATCGTAGCTCAGTACGGCGAAGGCGTTGCCACCTCGAGGGGCGTCTGCGGCAGTGAAAAATCGGCCGATCTCCGGCCGCATTCCGAGAACGGAGAAGAAATTCTCCGTCACCATGTCTCCCCAAATCATGTCAGCAGTGGCGGCGGAGCCATTTGTCCCGGCAACGAGATTCAGCGGCACACCTGTCTCGCCCGCCAGTCCGGCAAACGCGCTGCTCCGATCGCGAAAGTCGAGGTAATCCTCGTACGCCAGCAGGCCGGGGGCTCCCGTTCTGGTATCGAGCGCAAAGACGCCGACGAGCTCGTTCGCGCTCCGCACCGGCATCGGACGGAATAGCATCGTGTTGACAAAGCCAAACACGATCCCATTGACGCCAATGCCGACGCCCAGCGTCACAGCGACGGCGATGGCAAAGCCAGGGCTTCGGCGCATTGCGCGGAGGGCGTAGCGTACGTCGCCTCCGAAGTCCGCCAGCACACGCGCGCCACGGCCGTCTCGCATCGCTTCGCGATGGTGATCGAGGCCGCCGAAGGCGACGCGCGCGCGACGGCGGGCTTCATCTGGCGGCAGGCCATCGGCAATCAGACGCTCGGTCTCCATCGTCAGGTGAAAGCGAAACTCCTCCTCCATACGGGCTTCGGACGAGTTGGGTGCGAACACCGAACGCGCGCGCGCTGCCAGGCCCTTGAGCAAGCTCATATCAGCTCTCCAGGATGAGGGCGATCGTTTCGGCGAATCGCTTCCACTTGTCCACTTCCTCGCCGAGCGCCTTGCGCCCCTGCCGCGTGATGTGGTAGTAACGGGCTCGCCGATTGTTCTCCGTCGACTGCCAGTCGCTCTCGATGTCGCCACGGTGCTCGAGGCGCTGGAGCGCGGGATATAGCGATCCTTGATTGACGTCGAGCCGGCCGCGCGAGATCTGCTGAATGCGCAGGCCGACGCCCCAGCCGTGCATCGGCGCGAGGGAGAGGGCTTTGAGAATGAGGAGATCGAGACTGCCCCGGAGGGGGTCGGATTCGAGCGGATGCCGCGACGCCATGTCGGCTCTTCTCTTGGAGTCGAGAAGAGTATTCAGGCGCGTTCTCTAGAAGTCAAGAAGAGAGGGACGAACGGCGCAAACTACTAATGCGCAAGTAGTCGCGCGGACGTGCTGGACAGCGCGAACGATGTCAAGCGCCCATGAGGTCCTGCGCAGGGACAGCGCGGCCGAAATGCAGTGCCGTTGTGGCCTAACCGCCGCGCGTGAAGCTAATCGGCAGCGTCACCGTCGCTCCTTCCTGTGCCGCCGCCACGTGCCAGGCGCGCGCCATTCTAATCAGGCACGCTTCGGCGTCCGCCGCGCCTGGCCCTGACCAGGTTCGCCTAACGATTTCGGCGGTGCGCACCGTGCCGCCGGCGCCGATCGTGAGCCGGAGCGCGACCACGCCCGCCAAGTCAGTCCCACCCGCTCGCTCGTAGCAGCTTTGAAGCTGCGCAACACGACCGCGCACAAATGCGCCCAGCTCCGTCGCGTCTGCGGTCGCATTCTCCAGCGAGGGCGCGATGACGACGGGCAGCTGTCGCGCGCGGAAATTCGCGCGATCAATGGCTACTGTGCGCTCGACGCTGCCGACAGTGCTGGCTTTCCCTGCACTTAACGAGCTTCCGGCGAAGCCCATTGACGGACGTTGATCCGCACCGCCGCTCTCGAGCGTAGTCTTTCCGCTTCGTCCCTTCGGGTCGCCTGGAGCGCGCGCTGTCTGCACCCCTGGGATCAGCTTCGCGACGTTTGCAACGACCTGCTCGGCGATGTCAGCCGCGAAGATACTGGCAAGCTTCGCCTCCGCGGCGACGGCGCGCGTCGTCTTCACAGGCGTGTGCGGAACGACCAACAAGGATGTGTTGTTGGTGCGGGGTGTTGGCGCGCTCGTGCGGTCGTCGGTCACGACAGCGATAGGGACAGGCCCGGGCTCCGTCGCCGCCGGTGCTACGACCGGCAGTGGCGTAAGATGGACCACGCTCAGCCAGACCGTTGCCATGGTCAGGGCGACGCCCCATGACACGATCTGGGGCGTCAGATCTTCCTCGCGCAAAACAGTTGTCGAGCGTGCTCGCCGGTCTGCGGGCGTCATCCTCCAATCCCTCCGTCCCTGGGCGGCGATTTATCGCCGCAAGAGCAGCGCCGTTTGAACGCCGGATCGGCGAATATCGCAGTCGCGTCGGGGATGGAGCACGGGGCCGCCGAGAGCTTCGACAAGCTTGCGGAGTATCTGGAGTCAGCGGCCAATACCACGGGAGCCTAACGGCCATGCAAAAGATCACGCCATTTCTCTGGTTCAACGACAACGCCGAAGAGGCGATGAACTTCTACGTCTCCATCTTCAAGAATTCGAAGGTTGGCACCGTGACACGATATGGCGACGCCGGCCCGGGCCCGACGGGACAGGTAATGTCCATCACGTTCGTGCTCGAGGGACAGCAGTTCATGGCGCTCAATGGCGGACCGCTGTTCTCGTTCACACCAGCGATCTCACTCTACGTCAGCTGTGAGACGCAGGAAGAGGTCGATGAGCTCTGGGAGAAGCTCTCAGCGGGTGGATCGAAGGATCGCTGTGGATGGCTCACGGATAGGTTTGGCCTCTCGTGGCAGATCATCCCGACGGCGTTAGGCAGATTACTCACGGACAAGGATGCCGGCAAGTCGCAGCGTGTGATGCAAGCGATGCTGAAGATGGATAAGATTGAGATCGCCGCGCTGCAAGAAGTCTGAACGGGCAAAAGGCGTAGGGCTGGAAAGCCCTACGCCTCAGCTTCGCTTGACGTTAGTTAGGCGAGCCGTCTATTGCGGCGACCCAACGACGACGTAACTGACCGAGGTTCCCGCGAATTGCGGCTCGTACCATGTTGATCCGCAATGCTGGTACGAAATGCCGTTCACCACGACAACGCTGCATGCAGCCGGGAGTGAGTAGGCGACCGAGCCGATGGCGGCCGAGGTCACTGCCGCGCCCGCCGCGAACGCGGCACCCGCAGCCACCGGATGTCCGCCGCCCCATCCCCAACCGTTGTCAACATCGATGTCCGTGTTCCAATTGCGATTGACATTGACGTTGTTGACGTTCCGGTTGACGTTCGCGCTGTTGATGTTGCGATTGACGTTCGCGTTGTTGACGTTGCGATTGACGTTGGAGCGATCGGTGCTGGTGTTGCCGAAGTCGCGGTTGACGCTCGTACGAGCAGCCCCTCCATATCCGCCGGATAGGCGGTTCCCCCCTCCGCTACTCGTACGAGCGCCGTTCCCGCGTGCTACTTCACCACCACCACCACCACTTCGTCCACCACCACCACGTGCACCACCACCACCACGCCGCTGCGCTTCGCTCGTGCGTGGCATCAACGGCAACCACGCAATCACTGCCAGTGCGACGATGAATCGGAACTGCGTGCGACTCGACAACGACATCAGACTTCTCCGTCGGCGTTACTTGCTGCGCCCCGGCTGCTTCTCCAACACCGCGCCGTACGACGCCAGGGTGATTCGAGAGGCGTCTCGCGGCGGAACAAAGGCAAACACTGCATCACCCACGACCGGCGTCAGATCCCAGTTGAGCGTCGCCGCATAACGCGGCTGCGCTTCCTCGCTCGTCGTCGTGATCACGAGCTTCACCGGTAGAGGTGCCGCGCCACGCGCGATCCAGAGCTGCCAGTCCACACCACGCTGGCGGAATGCGTACTGTTCCGTGTCATTGCCGCCGACGTGCGCCGGACCGACATCCTGCGCGGAAGTGAGGTCCTTCACACCGTCGCGCGGCGTGCCCCAGAGAAAGAGATCGGCAATCGGGAAATCGATTCCGTACCGCGTGCGAGCCGTGTCCAGGGTCGCCCCGATCGTGCTGGGTGCCGGGACCGTCGCGTAGTAGTGCATTCGCGGCGCGTAGACCGTTAGCGTCTTTCCATCGTAGAGAATCTGCCGCTGCTTTCGATCCGTATTGATGTCACCGCGAAAGCGGTCTGGCGCTCGAACCAAGTAGCGCAGCGTTCCTTCCATCTCGACCTTCTGGCCGTCACTTAGTACAACGTCACGAACCGTGGTCCCGGAGACGCCGAAGCGTTGGAGGTTGCGCAGGTACGCCCCCATCCTGCGGAGCGCATTCACCGCGGCCGTATCGACTGCGGTTGGCGATTTGGCTGCCTCCGCCTGAGCCGCCGACTCGCTCGCGACCAACGTTAGGCACGCCGCCAGTATAGCTGCCTGGCTGGCATACCTCGAGATCGCATTGGTGCAGGTCGCTCGGTCCATCGGCTCCTCCAACAGCATCGACAGTCATCCGAAACAGTCGATCATAAAGTCATAAAGTTTGGTCGGCCTGGGCATTGGACTTAGGGCCTACAGCGGCGAGTTATGGACTCTTGAATACCGACCGCCAATCGGCCTGCATGCTCACGACCGTCCATCCTCGTTCTCGAGCCGCGTCGAGGGCCTTATCGAGCCGGCCCACCCTCGAGCTCCGGTCATAAGCGTACTCGCGGACGGCGTCGTCGTGATGGAGGAGGAGCATCATTCGAGGGTGCGGTCCAGGAGTGCTCTTGCTCCCCTCATCGGTGTACTGGAGCATCTGCAGATCGCCATCGGAGTTGCCGAAGGCGAGGATGGGCTGCTGGCCGATGTACTGATGAATGCCGACCGGCTTACCGGGACCGTCATCGACCAGATCGATAGCAGCGAGCTTCCGGAGCTCTGCATTTCCGTCGCGCAGCTCGAAGGCAAGCCTGCCGGTGCTGCCGATCACCTGGTCGGGGGGAGTACCGTACACTCCCGTGGCCCAAACGCGCATGAAGTCCGCGCCCCCGCCCGAGACAACAAAGGTCTTGAAACCGTTCGCGCGAAGATAAGCGAGCAGCTCGAGCATCGGCTGATAGGCGAGCTCCGTGTACGGGCGATTGAAGCGCGGATGCCGCGCTTTTGCGAGCCAATCACCCACTGAAGAGTCGAACTGGCTGGTCGTCATCCCGCTGTGCGTGGCCACCATCACCTCACCCAACCCTTTGTTGCCGTTGGCCATGAGTGCTTGTGTATCGCGATCCACGACCATCTTGTACGGCTCACGATTGCGAAGCTCGGGATGGGCATTCAAGAGCGTCGCGACGCGCGCAAAAGAGTACACGACCTCGACGTACATCGGCTGCTCGCACCAGAGCGTGCCGTCGTTATCGAAGACGGCGATACGATCGGCGACGGGAACAAATTCCTTCCCGGTCGCGTTGGTGACACGACCGACGCAGCCCATGATGATTCGCTTTGTCGCGTTGTTGCTCCAGCTCGGAAGCGGATCGATCGGCGATGCGCGAGCTCGGAGCTGCGGCGGTCCGAGCCCGAGGCCGAGTAGAGCAATCGCACAAGCGAGGACTCGCGCGAGCTCCCGTCGCGCGTTACGCCGCGAGGGCGTTCGCCGGTCGTGACTCGCCCGTTCGATCGCCATTCCCTGCTAATCGCGCGCGAACGCGGCGATGGCCTCGCGCGCGAGATCGAGATACGACTCGCCGCTAACATCGACGGCCACGCCGAGGATTGTCCCGTCGAGGAAGGTGAACGGCGCCTCGTATTCCTGACTTACGCGGTCGGCGCTGTCATAGCCGACGCACAGACCGTCGCCGCACAGTGAGAACATTCCGATCTGGGCTCGCATCGGACCTTCGGCGACAACCTGGTCGTCGACGAAGAGCTGCGCTTTGCCGAGCGATTCGCCGTTCTTGCCCGATCTCTCGCGCAGGAAGGCAACGCCGAGCGCATGCTGACCCGGGTCGAGCGGCGGGGAAACGAACTTCTGCTCCGGCTGAATGCCGAGAAAGTTGTACACGTAGTACAACCTCCGATCCTTGATGAAGAGTGAGTGCCCACCGAAGCGCGAGCCGTGCGCGAAGATTACGCCGTGCGCGTCAGAGGTGATGTTCACGTCGGCGATGATCTTGTACGATCGGCCGCGAATGTTGACGGCGACAGCCTCAGGGATGGGCGTCGTGTTCGCAAAGTACAAATAACGAGTGCGGGGCGGCTCGGCGAGCGGGTGCTGAATGCCGATCAGCTCAACCGGCGTTCGATCGTCGAGGGGCAGCACGAAATTTCGATCGGCTTCCTCGCACCACGCCGCGATGAGCTCCTTGAGCCTTTACGGCTGCTCCGCCGCGAGATTCTTCGATTCGGACCGATCGACGTCGACGTGGTACAACTCCCACTGGTCCTGATCGAAGTGGCCCACGCCGCTGATCGGCGCGTGCATCGCGGCGGCCTTCCATCCGTCTTGCCAAATGCCGCGCGTCCCCAACATCGCGTAGTATTGCCGCCGCTTGCGCGTCGGTGCGTTACCATCATCGAACGTGTAATGCATCGAGATGCCGTTGAGCGGATACTGCTGCACGCCGCGGTAGACCTTCGGCATCTCGAGGCCACATGCCTCCAGAATCGTTGGCACGATGTCCGTCGAGTGATGATACTGGTGCCGCACCTCACCTCGTGCCTTGATGCGCTTCGGCCAGTGGATCACGAGCGGGTCGCACGTGCCGCCGGAGTATTGTGAGTATCTCTTGAACATCTGGAAGGGCGTGCTGAAAGCGACGGCCCACCCAGTCGGGTAGTGATTGTACGTATCGGGTCCGCCGAGGACGCCGAGATACTTCATATTCTCGGCGAGATCGTCCGGCCATCCGTTGAAGAACTTGGTCTCGTTCACGGAGCCGCTGGGACTTCCCTCTCCCGAAGCGCCGTTGTCAGCGCAGTAGAAGATGAGCGTATTCTCCAGCTGCTTCGTTTGCTCCAGGTACTCGATGATGCGCCCGACCTGCGCGTCCGTGTATTCGGAGAAACCGGCATATACCTCTGCCATGCGCGCGAAGAGCTTCTTCTCGTCGTCGGTGAGCGTGTTCCACGGTCGAACGGTGTCACCCGGTACCGTGTCGGCGACCGCCTTGGGCATCGGATTGATCGGAGTCAGCGCCGTATCGGCGGGAAACAGGCCTTTTTCGATCATGCGAGGCAGAACCCACTCTCGATATGCCTCGTAGCCGTCGTCGAACTTGCCCTTGTATTTGTCCGCGTACGCCTTCGGGCTGTGGTGCGGCGCGTGGTTGGCGCCTGGACAGAACCACATGAACCACGGCTTCGACGGATTCGCCGACTGCTGGTCGCGCAGCATGCGGAGCGCCTGGTCAGCGAGATCTTTCGAGAGGTGATAACCCTGCTCCGGCGACGCCGGCTGATCGATGTATCGATTGTCCTCGACGAGGGTCGGGTACCAGTTGTTCGTCTCACCGCCGATGAAGCCGTAGAAGCGATCGAAGCCTTTCTGGAGCGGCCACTCGGACTTGCTGCCGCCGCTGGCCGTGTCTTCGGTGGGGATGTTGTGGTCCTTGCCTAACCAGAAGGTGCTGTAGCCATTATCCTGAAGCACCTGGCCGATCGTCGCGCATTCGGCGGGAAGGCGTCCTGCGGCGCCCGGAAACCCGTCAGTGCCCTCCATGATCGATGCGCAGCGATTCACGTTGTGATTGCGACCCGTGAGGAACGTCGACCGACTCGGCGAGCACAACGCGGTGGTATGCCACTGCGAGTACGTCAAACCATTATCCGCGAGCTTCTGCAGCGTCGGCATGTTGATGCGTCCACCGAACGGCGACCAAGTGGCGAGCCCCGTGTCGTCGTACAGGACGATGAGGACGTTGGGCGCGCCGGCTGGCGCCTTCTTCAATTCGTACGGCGTCCAATCGGGCTTCGAGTCGCGGACGTCGAGCTTGATCACGCCTTTGAATGGCTTGGTCATGGGTCGATTCTCCATCTGGCAATGCCTAACGGTACGCTCTCAGGGCAGGATCGGGCCGGCGAGCAGCGCGAGCAGCGCCACCATCGTGGCGATGAGCCAGGCGGGAACGCGGGTTCCGCGAGAGCGCATCGTATGAGGCATATGGAACGATGGTGACGCCACAGGTGAGTTATTTCACACTGCCGCCGTTTGCCGTCTCCAATTGCTTTTGGGTCTCTCGGACTTTGTCCAGTGCATCGTCGACGCTGAAGCTCGACGGCTTTTGCCGCGGCGGGAACTCGGCGAACGACTGGAGGAACTGTCCGACGATCTGCTGCGCCGGAACGAAGACGAACATCCGGTCGGCCATCCATTTGCCGTAGAAGATGCTCTCGTCGCCTAGCTCGAATGGATCACTTCTGAGATTGAACAGCTTGGGCGTACGCAGCCTAACGAATGGGTCGAGCCAGACCTCGAAGCCTTTGGCCCGCTGCTCGAGGAAGTGAAGCTTCCATTGGTCGACGCGAAGCGCCATCAGGTCGCCGTCGTCGCTCCAGTACATGATGCCTCTTCGGGGATTTTCTTTGACCTCCCCTTTGAAGAAGGGCAGCTGATTGTAGCCGTCGATGTAGACCTTGAACGTCTTGTTGCCCGCTTTGTGGCCCTTCTTGAGCTTCTCGACGATGTCGGGCTCGCCGGCGGCTGCGAGCAGCGTCGGCAGCATGTCCATATGTGAGAACATTCCGTTGGATACCGTGCCCGGCGTGATGACACCCGGCCAGCGGATCGCACAGGGTACGCGCCAGCCGCCTTCGAAGTTGGTGTCCTTCTCGGCCCGGAACGGCGTGGTGCCGCCATCCGGCCAACTCATGACTTCCGCCCCGTTGTCCGTTGAGTACATGACGATGGTGTTGTCAGCGATGCCTAACGCGTCCAGCTTGTCGAGCAGCTTCCCAACGTGGCCGTCATGCTCCACCATCCCATCGGGATATACGCCGAGACCCGTCTTCCCTTCCGACTCCTTCTTGAGGTGCGTGAAGACGTGCATGCGTGTCGAATTCCACCACACGAAGAACGGCTTGTCGTCGGCAACGGCCTTGTCCATGAACTTGAGGCTCGCGTCGAGGAACTCTTCGTCGATCGTCTGCATGCGTGTGGTGTCGAGCGGCCCGGTGTTCTCGATCTTCTGTGTCCCATCGGGATTCGCCCAGCTGTGCAACACCCCCCGCGGGCCGTACTTCTTCCTGAATTCCGGATTCTTCGGATAGTCAGGGCACTCGGGCTCCTGCTCGGCGTTCAGATGATAAAGGTTCCCGAAGAACTCGTCGAAGCCGTGGACCGTCGGCAATAACTCGTCGCGATCGCCGAGGTGGTTCTTGCCGAATTGTCCGGCGGCGTAGCCTAACGGTTTCAGGAGCTCGGCGATCGTCGGGTCCTCGGGCTGAAGCCCGATTTTGGCGCCCGGGAGGCCGACCTTCGTTAGGCCGGTGCGAATGGGGTTCTGGCCGGTGATGAATGCCGCGCGCCCGGCGGTGCAGCTCTGTTGTCCGTACCAATCAGTATAGAGGCACCCTTCGTTCGCCACCCGATCGATATTTGGCGTGCGATACCCCATGAGCCCATGGTTGTACGCACTGATGTTGAACCAGCCAATATCGTCACCCCAAATGATGAGGATGTTCGGCTTTCGGCCGGACCCCGTGTTGCCCTTCGCCATCCGCTCCTCCATCCGACGTGCGGCCCGCGATGGACCGTCCGTCAGATTTGGCGATGGAAAAAAGCGTCGACTATTGGCCGAAAGGGGGGGGCCAGCGGATTTGCATCACGCTCGCAGCCAACTGGACAAGCTCGACACGCCACTCGGAAATCGGTAGCGACTGCTCCGTCGCGGGAACGCGCGCGTCGACGTGAGACCAGGCCGAATGGGGATCGAAGGCGCGGTCGAGCTCCGCGGGGAGCACACAATGGGGTTGCACATATACAAAACCTTGTTCCCGCCAGAGCGCCCACATGTGGTGCGGCGCGGCATCGGTACCGCGATAGGACGTCATAAGCGCCGACGAGCTCGTACCGTATAGCAGTCGCTCAAGCCCAGCTTTCCATTGGCGCTCATAGTCAGCGGCGCGCCAGAAGCGAAGATCGATCGCAAAGTGACGACGGACTTCGCCAACCACGAGCTCGCCCACGGCACGCGGCTCTTCGTGCACGAGCGGCGGCGAGAACACACGAATGCGGAACATCTCGACAGCGCGAGGGAGGGGATGGAACCGAGGAGGGATGCTGCACCCGCAACATGTGCGTCGGACCAGGTAACGGCCACCTCTGCGTAAAGATGCGACCAAGGTCTAGGTGCGCCACGCCCTCTCCACTCAATACGCTCCCACAATCCGAGCTCGATCCAACGAGAGCACTGGAGCAGCGATTCAGAGAGGAGGATTCGATGTCACGTACGACTATTGCACTGCTCGTGGCCGCCACCGGCCTTGTAAGTGCCTGTTCCAACTCGACGCAGTTAGTCGCGACATGGAAGGAGCCCGGCACACCACCCTATCCGCTCACGAAGTCGATCGCGGTGTTTATGACGAAAGACGCAGGAATGCGCCGCATGGTCGAGGACAAGCTCGCAGCGCGCATCCCTGGCGGCATTGCGTCGTACCGAGTGATTCCGGATTCGGAGCTGCAGAACACCAACGCGGTGCGTTCGCGGCTCGGCGAGGCAGGTTTCGACGGAGCCGTCGTTATGCGACTCGTCGGTATGACGACCGAGGTCACACCAACAGGCACCGATTTCTACGGGTATTGGGGATATTGGGGCACCGCATACGATCCGGTGTACTACACGACGCAGCAGGTCTATTCCGTGGAGACGACCGTCTACTCGGTCAAGTCGGACAAGTTGATTTGGATGGGACGCAGCCAAACGGTCGATCCCAAGAATGCGAACAAGCTGGCGGACTTCTCGGTGAACTTCGCCGTCAACAACATGAAGAAAGACGGAATCATTCGTTGAGGAGCGAAGGGCTATAAAGAATGGCGAGTGGCGAGTGGCGAGATGCCCCAGTCACTCGCCATTTTTGTCGCGCGCCACTCGTCAGTCGATCGACCTAACGATATCCGAATCCGAGCGAGAGACTGAAATACTGAAAGCGTCGCTGATTCATCCCGAGAAATGCGGCACTTTCGGAAGGCAAGTGGTACCGAAGACTGAGAATGCCGCCCGTCGCGTACCACGCCGAGAAGGTGAGGCCGATCTCCGGAACGAGCACGGCGTTCCAGTTTCGCTGATGCCGTTGGTCGATTCCGAGTTGGAAATACTGGTCGGTGTACTGCATGCCGCCGCCGGCGCCGACGTACCAGCGCGGATCATCCGGGTTCCGGTTGAAGTACCACGCACCGGTGACAAGAAGCGGGATGATGATCAAGTCGCGGTACTGATCGCCGGTCGCTGCGCCGTTGGGAAAATCGAACGTACCGGATTCGCGGCGGTGGAATTCGTTGAAGCCAATGAGGCCGCCGATCGACGTGCTTGGGCGACTCATCCACCGCGCCTCCCAAGCGGCACCGGTCCAGCTGCCTCCGCCGCCGAAGGTCGGCGTATCGCCAAAAGGAACGGCGACGCTGTACTCGGTGGCGGTGAGCAGCCGCTCCTGGGCCGCGAGTGGCGCCGCGAGTGTCGCCGCCGAGAGCAGTGATGTTACCAATGTGCGAATCATTAGCGCTCCAGGTACGGCGATTGCGCGAACGCCTGATCGATGCCGGTCAGCGCGCCATTCAAGCTGGACGCCGTGAGCACGCCTTGGACACCCGCGGCCCACAGCAGCGGCACGCGTTTGGTCGACGCGTTCCCGTGCTGAATGTCGAGCATCGTGATGAGCAGCGTGCCGGTCGAGTAGGTGAAGGCGACGGCGTTTGCTGGAGAGGTCCACACCCAATCGGGCCCGTAGCCAACGGGCCAGCCGGGCCACCATCCCCAGTTGGCCCACCAGTCGGAGTAGAAAACGCCCGTATTCATTTGCTCGAGGACCGCGGTGAGGATGACGACATCGGAGCGCTGAGCGCTGACGTCCGTGATCTCCTGCCAACCGAGCGCGAGGAATCCGGCGCGAATGTGCGCGATGATCTGCGCGTCACCAACACGGGTGATTACCGCGGCACCGATTTGCTTTGAATGAATGATGGTGTCCGGCAGCGCGAACGTGTGCGCTGCACGCAGCGGCGGCTGGCTGTCCACGAGCGTCGTGACGGAGGCGAGCTGCGTCGTGCTCGTGATCTGATCAGGATAGCAGCCCGTCGCGACGGCGACGAGCGCGAGAGTGGTGAGAGTCGCGAGTGCCCGCATGACGCAGGCTACTCCGCCGGTGAGGCGGTGGGCTGTTGGCCAAACGCCTCACAGACCGGCATTGGACCATCGACTGCTGTCCGAACGTCCAATGGCTCGATGCGTTCGTTAGGCGCCAAGCTCGAAGGCAGGCCCCGTGGCGCGCGTCGGCGGTTGCCGGCCGCGACGGGCCGTTCTTTTGCTCGAGGCGAACCGTGTCGGCTGCAGCGCTCGTCTTGCTCGGCATCAAGATTAGCATCGTCATAACCGTGCTCGGCATCGGGCTGAGTACGACGCGCGACGATGCGACATCCGTCTTTCGGCATCCCGCTCAACTCGTGCGATCGCTGCTCGCCATGCAAGTGATCGTGCCGCTCTTCGCGATTCTCGTTGCGCGCACGTTCGATCTCGAGATACCGGTCAAGATCGCGCTCGTTGCCCTCTCCGTATCGCCAGTGCCACCGATCTGGCCAAAGCGAACGCTTCAAGCGGGCGGCGAGCTGGCGTACACGATCGGACTGTTGGTCGCGTCGTCAATGCTCTCGATCCTGATCATACCAAGCGCGGTCGAGATGATAGAAGGCATTTTCTCGGTTCCGATGCGCATGTCGCCCGCCTCGATCGGGAACGTCGTGTTCGTGACCGTGATCATCCCACTGTTCGCTGGAATCGAGATTCGCCGCTTGTGGCCGCGATTCGCCAATCGCGCCTCCGAGACGGTGACCAAGGCAGGGTTTGCCTTGCTCATTCTGTGCGCGATTCCGCTACTCGTGAAATCACTCCCGGCGATGGGATCGCTCATCGGGAATGGCACACTCCTCACGATGATTGCGCTCGTGCTCGTCGGTCTTGGCGCGGGTCATCTGCTCGGGGGACCCGTGGAGGGCGAGCGCACCGTCCTCGGGCTCGCCTGCGCGACGCGCCACCCGGCCATCGCGCTCACGATTGCCACAGCGAACTTTCCTAACGAGAAGCTCGTACCGGCCGCTATCGTACTCTATCTGGTCGTGAGCTTCATCGTGTCGACTCCATACGTGGTGTGGAACAAGCGCCACGCAGACCGGAGCCATCGGCCGATCATGGCCGCCCTTCGTTAGATGTCTCGCAGGGCACGGTGTGTGGGAGTCGTCGCGGCACTCTTGTGTCTCGGCGCCGCGGCCGCTCGCGCCCAGTCGACGACAAACGAGTGGTGGAATGAGCTCGACTTGTACTGGACGGCGCCGTCCGAACAGTGGCGACTGTTCGGCCTGGCACAGGAAGCGCGCGGCATCGAAACGACCGACCGGCAGCTGACGCTCGGGCTCCATGTCGACGATCTCAAAATACCGTGGGGCTTCGCGCGCGTCGGCTTCCGAACCATCCGCTCGATCAATGGCTCGAGTGCGCCCGAGGATCGTGCTTTGGCCGAAGTCACGGTTCCTGCGACGAAGGGTCGTTTGCGTTTTCGTAATCGCATGCGACTCGAGCTGCGCTGGATCGGCGGCGAACCATCGCAGCGGTGGAGAGACCGCGTCCAGCTCGAGTCACACTATGACTTGCCGCACCAGCGCGAGCTCGTGCCGTACGCGACGTACGAGGTGTATTGGGACTCGCGATACCACGCCCTCTCGCGCACAGCCTATCGAGTTGGCTCGACGATCACCATCGTCCGGCATTGGGTGTTCGACCTGTCCGCTGTACGGCAGGACAATCGCTTCGGCTCGCCGCGGCACGTCGACGCGCTCTGGTCGCGTTTAGAAATCTCATACTGACGCAAAAAAAGGCGAGCGCGCCAACCGCTCGCGCTCGCCCTCTCGCATCATCGGTACGGACTGGTGCTACCGTCCGTCGTTGTTCGCGATGCCCTTGCTTACGAGCACCGTCACCGACGCGCGCCGATTCATGGCTCGCCCGTCAGGCGTCGAATTGCTCGCGATCGCCTTTGTCGAGCCGTACCCCGTCGGGTTCACGATCCGCTGTAGCGGAATACCCTTCTCCTCCGACAGGTATCTCACAACCGACACCGCACGCGCTGTGCTCAGCTGGAGATTGTAGGCTGCTGTACCGGTCGTGTCGGCGTAGCCCTTGACCACGACGATGTAGCCCTTCAGGCCGGCCGCTCGGTTGACCATGTCGTCGAGCACGCCTTTCGCGCCGTCGACAAGTTCCCAAGTATTCGTCGGGAAGTTCACGACCAAGGAGATTTTCTCCTCGTAGTTATCAAGGTTCGTCACTCTGGCGTTTACGTGCGTGATGCTATCCGCCAGTCGCCGTTTGATCTTCTCGATGCTGTCGGTGTTGGCGCTGACCTGACCGCGGACGACTTCGCCCCCAACATTGATCTGCTGGGCAACATTCATCGACCGTTTCGAGAAGTGGATCTCGTCGGCCACGAGCATACCGTCCGGGCCGCCCTTCCCTTCGACCTGCATCATGAGTCCGGGCATGATGTTCGACGCGTCGCGCTTCTTGCGACTCATCTTGAACAGACCGTTTGGCGTCGAAATGCGTGTCTCGTCCGTCAGCAGGATGGTATGCGTGGCGACGTTGCCCTCGCGCAGACGGATCGTGTCGGCCCGTCGATCGACGACGATGCCGGAGAACTTCGCCTTCTCGCCGTCGGCGTGCACGACCATCGGCGGTAGCGGCTGCGGCTGTGGCTCTTGTGCCGCAGCCGGTGCCCCAAAGGCGAGCGCCGCGAGAACGAGTGGTGACAGACGGGAACGCACTACGTTCATGACGGCCGGTGCGTTGGTTTTCATCGTTTTTGCCTCCCCTGGAAACTGCTTACGAACGTAAAGTCTTGGCGGCGCCCATCTCCTGACATTGGACGAATGGTCACGCGGCGTACCAGCCTGACGCGACGCGACGCGGCGTTCTGGCGGGCGTGAAGGGGTTAGCCAAAGGTCCACTCCCCGCCGCATGTCGCGAGCCTCTAGGCTCCGACATGATCAGACGTTACAGTTTGCTCATCGCGCTCGCGTTGTGTTCCCGAGGCGCGATGGCGCAGGATCCCACGCCCGGCATCGAGCTGCCGACCGATTCGCGTACGCCATCGACACCTGGGATGCGCAACGGAGGCTTCATCGGCATACCCGTGGTGCATTCGACACCGCAGCTCGGCTTTGCGCTCGGTGCCGTTGGTGCACTCCTCTTCAGCATCGACTCCGGCTCGCCAAAGTCCATCGTTGGCGTTGGCGGCGCCTATAGTGACACCCAGAGCTGGCTCGCCGAGGTCGCCAGCCGCGTGTACTTCCAGAACGGAGCGCGCACGGGCGCAATTGGATTCCTCTTCTTCGGATTCAATTACGACTTCTTCGGTGTTGGTTTCGAGCAGGGAAATGCTGGCCAATCGGTCGACATCGCGCAGGACGGCGATTCGCAGATGATCGAGTACCTTGGCCGGCTCATCGGACGCCTCTACATCGGGCCTCGTTATCTTCATCGCGGCGTCGGCACATCGCTCAGAAAGCTCGAATCAACGAGCCCGACCGATTCGGTGGCCGTTCTTGCGCAGTCGGATAACAGCTACCACGTGTCCGCGTTAGGTCTCCAAGGCACATACGACACGCGGAATATTACCGACGAGCCAACGAACGGGACGCTG
>JANWKK010000238.1 GCA_025451425.1 Gemmatimonadaceae bacterium | reverse complement strand
CGAGTATACCGTGCGCGAGATGCTGCACGGCGTCGTCGAACACGGCATCTACCACGGCGGCCAGATCGCGCTGCTCAAAAAACTCGTTGCGCGCTGAGTGAATCTCGTTAGGCTCCTCGCTCCATCGAGATCTCGGCGACGAGACTCTCCTTGTCCCGAAAGATCGTCGCCACCGCGCGCGTGCGGTTCCCTTCAACAAAGCGCACCGCGACGTCGCGATCCTTGGCCGCGCCGTCGATGTCGGTTCGATCCCAGCGCTCGGCGTGGCCGACGTAGTTGATCGACACATCGTAGTGTGCGCTCCAGAAGAACGGGACCTGATCGAATCGCTCGCGCGCGCCGAGGACATTGCGAGCCGCGGTCTGACCTTGTCGTTCGGCGACGACCCAGTGCTCGACGCGTATCGGCGCCCCGCTGTGCGGATCCGGCCAACGCGCGATGTCGCCCGCGGCGTATACATGCGGAGCGCTCGTCTCGAGGTATTCGTTCACGACGATTCCCTTCTCGATGCGAAGCCCGGCATCCTGTGCCAACTGCAGACGCGGTCGCACGCCGACACCAACGACGACGAGATCGGACGCCAATCGATCGCCGTTCGCGAGTGTCACCGCATCTCGCTCGATCTTCGTGGCCGTCTGCTCGAGGTGGAAGACCACGCCATGCTCCTCGTGCACCGACTTGATGAACTGGCCGAGGTCGCGCCCCATCACGCGCTCGAGCGGAAGCACTTCGGGCGCGACGACATCCACCGTGCAGTTCGGATTGCGCGTGCGGAGCGACGCGGCGACCTCGAGGCCAATGAAGCTTGCGCCGATTACCACCGCGTGCGAAGCGTGTTCGCTGGCGCTGATGATGGCGCGACTGTCGCGCAGTGAGCGCAGATAGTGGACGTGCGGCAAATCGGCGCCCGGTGTCGTTAGGCGTACGGGCTCGGCTCCCGTGGCAAGGATGAGCGCGTCGTAGGCAACTGGCGCGCCGCCGTCGACGTGAACCGTTTGTCCTGAGACATCGAGCTTCGTGGCGCGAGCCTTCACGACGCTGATTCGATGTTCGTCGTAGAAACCGGCCGGCCGTATTGGGATCCACTCCTCCGACGCGTTACCGGCGAGATAGTCCTTCGAGAGATTTGGGCGGTCGTACGGCGAGCCGGCATCCTCATCGATGACGGTGATGTCGCCGCGAAAGCCACAGCGCCGCAGCATCTCGGCCGCGGCAGTGCCGGCAGCGCCACCCCCGATGATTACTACTTTGCTCAAGTTCGAAGCGACGGAGGCGCCGGGATATGTCGGCGCCAGCGGATCTCGCTCCACCTTCTCAAGGACAATGATCCGCGCACCTCGCCGTTCGACGCGCCAGCAGGCAACCGGATTGAGCGCGGGGGCCCGAAGTGCTTCGCCGCTTCGAAGACTGAAACAGGCATGATGCCACGGGCAACGAACCGTGTCGCCCACGACCTCTCCCTCAACGAGCGGCCCACCGTAATGCGTACAACTCGCGCCGATGGCGAAGTATTCGCCTTTCACACGAGCGAGGAGCACCTGTTCACCGTTCGCGTGGCCCAGGAGCTTCTCGCCGTCTTTGAGTGAGCTCGAGTCGATGCCCTCCGCGAGATCGGGTCCGCTGAGCTTCGTTGTCGTCCCTTCCGCCGTCGCCATGAACCCCCTCCTCCGAAGAATCGTCGCCCAATTGGCGTGATTCGCCGCGACAATCGTACCTTGTCGATTGAACGAGTCGGACGCAGGGCAACCCGCACCCCAGACCCTTGTTATGAACCCCGACGAATCACTGCGCTATCCCACCGGCCGATTCCAGCGGCCAACCCGCCCACTCGAGAGTGCCGAGCGGCGCCAAATGATCGACAGCATCGCGCGAGCGCCAAGCGGATTTCGCAGCGCCATCAAGGGAATGTCGGATTCACAGCTTGACACTCCCTACCGGCCCGGCGGCTGGACCGTTCGCCAGGTCGTGCACCACATCCCCGATAGCCACATGAACGCGTTCATTCGGTTCAAGCTGGCGCTCACCGAGGATACGCCGACGGTCAAACCGTACGACGAGAGCGAGTGGGCAAAGCTTTCGGATGCGCGAGACACTCCCATCGAGACTTCGCTCACGTTGCTAACTGCGCTTCACGAGCGATGGGTCGGCCTGCTGAACGCCATGTCGCCGAGCGACTTCGGTCGCAAGCTGAATCACCCCGAGTGGGACGCACCCCTCTCACTCGATTCGATGCTGGCGCTTTACGCTTGGCATGGCCCCCACCACACCGCCCACGTCACGAGTCTGCGGCAGAGGATGGGTTGGTGAACAAGAAAAGGGGCTAGGGGCTAGGGGCTAGGAGCTACGGACTAGAAGAACCACACAGTCAGGCACCACTAGCCCCTAGCACCCTAGCCCCTTCAGCGCCTATCATCGACTGCCACGTGACCGGGAGCGGCGTGTCAACGGAGCAGCTGCGCGTAAGCCGAGCGTTACGACGGGAGCGACTCTCCCTACAAGCTGTCGAGGCAATTGCCGAGCGGTTGTTGGGCTCTGCCCGCGGCACTGCAAGACGGATAAGCGAGTCCGCCGCGCGCGAGCTCCGGCGCATCGATCGCGAGTGCGACTTCACGCCTTCGGCACGCTCCGCGTTCCAGGATCTGCTCGCCTGGACGGGACAACCCACCGTGCAAGCGATTTCGCTTCCGGCGAACGATGAGCCGTTCTGGTTCCGCGGGTCTCATCCGCTCGCCAACTACCAGTCGCGTCCGGAGCTGCCATCGGCGTGCGACGTTCTCGTCATTGGCGCGGGCCTGACGGGCGCATCCGCCACCTATCACCTCGCCGAGTCGTTAAGAGAGCGCGCCAACGTCGTCGTCGTGGATCAGGGTGATCCTGCCGGTGAAGCAAGCGGCCGCAATGGCGGAAACTTCGAGCTCATTCCGGAGAACTCGATCGGCGTGTACGAAGGGCTTGCGCGCGAACGACTCGCCTTCCTGCGGCGTCGTTATGCGGGCCTGCCGATCGAAGTCGTTCAGGCCGAGAGCGAGCGTCAGGCGTCGCTGGTGCTCGGCTTGTCACTCCGAAACCGAGAGCTCCTCAAGCAGCTCATTCTCCGCGAGCGCATTGAATGCGACTTCGCGCCGCGCGGGTGGTTGCTTCTCGCAAGCAGCGAAGAGGAAGAACAGGGCATCTGTGAAGAGGTTATGCTCGCAGCCCAGCATGGCCAGCGAATCGAGCTCTGGTCGCGGCTCAAGATTCGTAAAGAGCTTGGATTCGAGAACGAGTATCTCGGCCGATTCATTCCCGGCGACGGTACATATCACCCATTCAAGTTCGTCTGCGGACTGTTGCGTACGGCACTGCAGCCAGGCGTCGAGCTGTACACGCGATGCCGAGTGCGCCGTGTGACTACGGAAGCAGACGACCGGCAGGTGGTGGTGACCGAGCGCGGTACCATCATCGCGCGCGCTGTGATCGTCGCGACGAACGCTTTCACGAGCCAGCTCTTTCCCGAATTGAAGTTGATTCGCCCCTACCAGAGTCAGGTGCAGGCGACGGAGTTGGCTCCGGACCGTGCACGCGGGCGCGTCGTGACGTGCGAGCAGGGGCCGGCATTCTGCACCCCGCCGCGTACCGGGGCTCGCAATGGCTACGCTCCACTACTGATGGGAGGCGGCGCCGACCGACCGATGACGAGCCCGTCCTCGCGCCGACGCTCGGCGCGGGTGCATAACGAGCTGCTCGGTATTCGAGATCGATTCTATCCGGAGCTTCGCGGGCACCCGCCCTCTGCGGAATGGGTCGGGCCGATGGCGTTCACTCCCGATCAGCTTCCGGCGATTGGCTTCCTGCGTCCAGGAATCATCGTCGCCGCGGGATACAATGGGTATGGCGGAAGCTACACGACGGCGGCAGGGCTCGCCGCCGCCGAGATGGCAATCACGGGACGCGTGCCTGATTGGGTTCCCGAAGACGTGTTCTCGCCACGACGCCTAACGACGAACGAGCCGATCTTCATGTCCGAGCGCGACGGGCTCTGGCGGATCGCCGCCTCTCTCTGCCGGCAACTGAAGGCGGTGAACCATCAGATCTCCGAGGCACTAACGCTGCGGGGCGACGAGAGCGCGTCAGCGGTGCCTCGACAGGCGCCGCCGCGTGTCTCGCGCATGGTCCGGGTGATCGGCACGGAGGGCACTTCGGCAGAATCGATCGCGCCAGAGCTTCTACTCGCCTTCCCTGCGTTCAGAAGTTTCACTTCCGATGAAGTGAGCGAGCTGCTGCGCTCGATGCAGCGGTGGGACCTCGAGCGCGGCAGGCTGCTCTATAGAGAGGGTGAGGAGGGATCCACGTGCTTCATCGTGATCCGTGGCGTCGTCGACATCAGCGTAAAGGTGCGTGGCCAGCCCCAACTTCTCGCGCAGCTCGGCCCCGGTAGCATCTTCGGGCAGTCGAGCCTCATCGACGGCGAGCCGCGCACGGCCAGCTGTTCGATCCGGCGCGACGCGATTCTCGCCGAGATCGACGCGATGTCTTGTGAGCGTTTACTGAACAGCCGCGGTGCGCTCGCGCTCAAAGTGCTCGCCGCACTGAACCAGGGGCTCGTCGCGGCACTGCGGAGCGCTGATCGACAGTTGATGCGGCTGAATGCGGAGAGTGACGGCCAGCGAGGGGTGGACGGGGGAGAAGCTGATTTCGCGCCGGGGCCCCTCGTCGAAGGGGCTCCGGCGGAGAATTAGCGCTCGCCGCCGGCGGCGCTGGCAATCGACGATGCGCGGTCCACGACGAGATCGAACTTCACGACGAGACGATTATCCGTGCGCAGCACGCCGAATAGAGCCTTCGGCGGCGTGATGCCGTAATCGGTCATGAGGATCGGTAGCGCCCCTTGGGCTCGCAACGATCCATCACGCTGCTGCTGCACATCGACGGGAACGCGCACGACGCGCTCGCGCCCTGCGACGCGCAGGGTTCCTTGCATAACAAGCGAGCCATTGGGATCACCCGGCTCTCTCGTGACGAGATCGAAATTTCCGACGATTTCACGGCATTCCGGCTCATCGTTGGCGCGAAGCGCCTTGTACATGATGTTGTCCATCTGGCTGCGCCCGCACGTCAGCGCGAACGCCGGCACCCGAACCTGCACGGCGCGCACTCGCTCGACGGAGCCCACGCCGTCGTACGTGTTATCGTCGAGATCAATCGATGCGTCGAGCGACGTGGCTTCACAGCGCCAGTCGCGCACGTTCGAGCTGCCCTCGAGCCATAGACGGCTGTCGGGGCGTACGCTGAGTCGTAGCGGCATCACTCCGAGGCTGGATCGCCTGAACGATTGTGCGGGAAGAACGGAGCCGGTGATCGCTACGAATATGAGGCTTTTGATGACGATATGCTTCATGCTGCCTTCTTGGGCTCTGGCGTCAACAACGACATCTGTGTCCTGCGGGCGCCTTTGCCCTGCTCGTCTGAGTTTCGGATCGCGGCGTGACTCTTTACAGCCGTATAAAGCAATGCGAGTGCCGCGGCCTATCGTCGTTCACCGTGACCTCTACAATTGGACGATTTGCCAACGGCGGCGTATCCGCGCTGTCACTTCATGCGCGTGATATTCGTCACATGAAGTGCGGGTCGCTCGTGATGCGGACAAATGTGCTTTAACATCGCATCGCGTGAGGCGTCCTCTATGTGCGCGCCGCCGACCGTCCTCCCCGGCGCGCGATGTCATTGCGGCGAGGACGGACGACAGTCGTCAGTGCAGGAGGAGAGGCCTTATGCGAAATGTCTCGTCGGCTTTGGTGACCTTGGCGCTCGTTATGCTCGGCAGCGCGAGTGTCAGCGCTCAAACCACCACGCAAGCCGGAACGCCGATGACGTCGGCCGACTCGGCACACAGGCGCGACTTACGCCACGACAGGCGTGACGTGCGCCGCGATCGCCGCGACATCCGTCAGGATCGACGCGACGTCGCTCAAGACAAGGGCGACGTCCGCCACGATGACCGCGATCTGTCGAAGGATCGCCGCGATATCCGGCAGGACCGGCGCGAGCTGCGGGAAGCGAAGCGAGCAGGCGACACGGCCCAAGTGAAGAAGGAACGGCGCGACTTGCGAAACGATCGGAAGGATGTGAAGCACGACGAAGCAGATGTGCATAACGACAGCAAGGACGTGCATGAGGATCGACGCGATGTACGCCAGGATCGCCGTGACGTCCGTCAGGATCGTCGCGACATCCGCAAGGACAAGAAAGAGAAGCCGTAATTCACCATTGCTGACGGCCGAACGACGAGAGCCCACGCGATGTCGCGTGGG
>JANWKK010000237.1 GCA_025451425.1 Gemmatimonadaceae bacterium | reverse complement strand
CCGCCCCTGGCGGCGACCGTCACCTGAAAGGGAACTCACACAGCCGGGGCCGGCTCAGTTGACAGTCGTGAGATCGGCTACGACATCGACGTCATTGTTAGTCGCGACGAAGCGCCTCCAGCGGGTCGATCGCCGCGGCGCGCCGGGCGGGGATCCAGCTCGTGAGCGCCGCGATCAGCAGGAGCGTCAGACACGTGCCGCCGAGTGCCAGAGGATCCGTAGGACTGACTTCATAGAGAAGTCCGCGCAGGAGCCGTGTGGTTGCGAGCGCGCCGACCAGCCCGATGCCGACGCCGAATAACCCGAGCCGTAATCCCTGCCTCGAGATCATCCCACTCACCTCGCGCGGCTCCGCGCCAAGCGCCATCCGCACGCCGATCTCGCGCTGGCGGAGACTCACCGTATACGCCATCACGCCATACACGCCCAACGCGCCGAGGAGGAGCGCCAGCGCACTCGCGAGGGCCAGGAGTGAAAGCGTGACCCGCGCACGCGCGGTCGCAGCCGCGACAATTTCCGTGAGAGGATGCTCATCATACGTCGGGAGCGACCGATCGAGCGTATGCACGACCGTGCGCAACGCCGATGCGACGTTCGACTCGTGACCTCTGGCGTCGACGAACAGAGTGACATAGCGGGGAGTACCGTTCATCTGCGAGTCGGGCAGCACGAGCGGGTAGTACACAGTCTCCGAGATCGGTTTGTCGAGCGCGTCATAGTGCACGTCGCCCGCTTCGCCGACGATGGTGAGCCACGGGCCCGCAATTCCGGGCCGGAGTCGCTTGCCGATCGGGCTGCCGTTAGGCCAATACCGCACCGCGAAAGCATGGCTGACGATCACGTCAGTCAAGGGACGCGCTGGGTCGGCTTCCGCGAAGGTGCGCCCGGCGAGTAGCGGGATCTTCATCGTCGTGAGGTATTGGCCGTCGATCGTGACGGTCGTGTGTACGCGCGGCACTGCGTTCGGTGGCACGGGATGATCTTCGACGCTCACGACGTTGGTGTTCGCGTCCGGCGTCAGCGGTGCCAAATCGCTGAGCGAGGCCGAGCGCACACCCGGCAGCGCTCGCACACGCTCGAGCAGCTGATTCTCGAGCTGAATCACCGATGCGTAGGTCTTGTAACTCGCCTCCGGCAGGACGACTCGCGCCATGACCACTCCATTGGCGTCGAAGCCGGGGCGCACGTCGCGGAGCCGCGCAAAGCTCCGTGCGAGGAGACCGGACGCCGCGACGAGGATCAGCGCGAGCGCGATTTGCGCGACCACGAGGGCACTGCGAAGCCGTTGGCGCGCGGCACCGGCCATGCCACCGCGCCCCGCTTCACGCAAGACGATCGCCACGGGAATGCGTCGCGCTCGGAGCACCGGGACCATGCTCACCAACACCGCACACAAGACGCTGACTCCAAACGCGAACAGCAAGACGCCGGCGTCAATGCTCACTTCCTCGAGACGCGGAAGGCCCACGTCGCTGCCTGACGCTCTCGCAAGGCGAACACCAATCTCGGCGACCAGAATGCCTAACGCGCCGCCAGCGGCGGCAAGGACGATGGACTCGCTCAACGGCTGTGTCATCATGCCGGCCGTGCCAGAACCGAGGGCGCCACGCACGGCCAAGTCGTGCTGTCGGCTCTCACCACGGACGAGGAACAGGCTTGCCACGTTGGCGCAGGCGATGACCAACACGAGCGAGACGCTGCCCAAGAGGATCCACAGCAGTCGCGATACGTCGCCGACGACGTAGTCGCGCAGCGGCGTGACGGCGGGTTCCACATGCGCAGCAGCCCACATGGCCGGCGGCATTCCGGACGGAAACTCGTCGAGTATGTGCGGTAGAATGCGTGCGAGGTCCGCGCGCGCCGTGACTGGCGTCTCGCCCGGCCGCAATCGCGCAATGCTGCGATAATTGAAGCTCGTCACAGCCGCCGTTGCCGGGTCGAGCGTTATCGGGCACCATACCTCCGGCGCCGAATGGATGAAGACGAAGTCGCTCGGCATCACGCCAACGACCTCGCGCGACACACCGTCGATGATGATGCGCTTTCCTACGATCGCTGGATCACCGCGAAAGAGGCGCTTCCACAGGCGATGTGAGAGCATCGCGACGGGCGGCGCATTGATCCGATCCTCGCCGGCGTGAAAGTCGCGCCCGAGCTCCGGCGCGACGCCGAGCACGTCGAAGATGTTGGCGGTGACCATGGCGGATGAGACGCGCGACGCGGGTCCAGGATCATCGGCCGGTGGTGAGACGTTGACGTCGCGATCGCGCCATCCGGCGCTTCCCTCGAACGCGGTTGCGTGACGCTGATAGTAGAGAAGCCCCCCGTCGGATTGATCGATGGTCGCCACGCCAGCAATCGTCACGGTGTGCGTGATCTCAACGAGTCGATCCGGCGCGCGGTAGGGCAGGGGCCGAAGCAGGACGCCGTTCACGACGCTGAAGACCGCGGTCGTTGCGCCGACGCCGAGTGCCAGCACGACAACGGTTGTGATCGCGAAGCTCGGCGCGCGCCGCAGCCGGCGAAGCGCGACCCTGAGCTCGGCGAGGTGGAGCGAGCCGGCAAAAGCTGACATTAGAGAATCCTCATCGTCACCGCCGCGGCGCAAGAGGCGAGCGGCGCTCGCCATGCGTTCCGCGGTGCCCTGCGTCATGACGTCACGCAGTGTCGCGAGCCAAAACGCGCACGCGGACACGCCCGACTGCGCCGCGTTTCGACGCTCATCGCGAAAGGTCTCGATCAGGTCCTGCCTGAATGCGCGCCGAAATCGCGCCGGATAGAGATGGAGCAAGGCGCGATACACTCGCTCGCCGCCGCTGAGGGGCGGCATCTTGAAGTCGGCCATCAGGCGAGGGCGGGCCCACCGCGCAGCGCCACGCGCGCGGCGGCAGCTAGGGCCGCCATGCGATCGGCTTCCGCGGCAATCGCTCGTCGTCCCAGTGACGTGATCCTATAGTAGCGGCGCCGTTCGTCGTCCGCGGCGGCTGCGGGCCGCCGTTGCGACTCGACCACCAGTCCTTCCTCGAGCAGGCGCGCGAGCAGGCGATAAAGCGCGCCGGCCTGCAGCTCGACCCGACCGCTCGAGCGCTCGGCGGCCTCGCGCATGATGGCGTAGCCGTGCCGTTCACCGTGCAAGAGCACGAAGAGCACGTAGAACGCATCGGGCTTGAGCGGGAGCAAGTCCTCCGCGCTGCGCTGCGACGATGAGCCAGTCACGGACATTTATACACACTTTGTCTATAGATGCTCTGTATCTATAGCGCTCCTGAAGTGTGTCAAGGGTTCAGCGAATGGTGTCACAAGCGCCGTTCTCGAGGCGCCTTTCCGGCTAGTGAAGCTTGCGGCCGGGGATGGCCGTATGTAATTGAAGAAGAGGCCTGCAGGTGGCACGTAGAGGCTCGCGACCCGCACCGGAGTAAACGATGAACGAAGAGATGCTTGTTGACCTGCTAGTCTTCACCGGATTGATGACGACGCTCGGTTGTGCGATGAAGCTGATCCTCGTCTTTGTCGATCGCCGGAAGCGCGTTCTGAAGGACAGCAGCGCGGCGACGATCGAGGAGATCGGCCAGCGGCTCGCGCGGATGGAGCAGGCGATGGATGCGACGGCGATCGAAGTCGAGCGGATCAGCGAGGCGCAGCGATTCACAACCAAGCTCCTCGTCGAGAGGGGCCACCAAGGCACAGGCGACGCCTCGCGCGCCAAGGTCATCACGCCGCATTGAGTCCGCACGCCAAGCTCGCAGAACGCTCGGCGACGACCGCTATTGGTCCACGACGACGGCGGCCAAGTCGGCTTCACAGACGACCGTCGCGCCCACCGTGGCGCGGCCGTGCACTTTGTGGAGCCGTCCGCGCTGCTTCGCGACGTTGATCTCTAGTCGCACCACGTCACCGGGAAACACAGCGGAGGGCCACTCGACACTGTCGAGCGATGCGAAGTACGCAAGGCGAGGCGATCCGGCTTCCTGCTCGCTGAGTAGCAGTATGGCGCCCGCTTGCGCAAGCGCCTCAACGATGAGAAGTCCCGGCATCGCCAACGCGCCGGGAGGCGCGCCCGCGAAGAATGGTTCGTCGGCGGACACAGCTTTCGCGGCGACGATTCGAGTACCGCGCTCGAGCTCGAGCACCGTATCCACCAGAAGAAATGGGTAACGGTGCGGCAGTATGCGAAGCACGGCGTCGACGTCCATCGTAGTCATCGGCGTGACATCATTGGACATTGCACGGTTCGTTGCCGTGGCAAAGATCACGTTTCGGGCACTGAAACGCTAACAAATTCCTGTGAGTGGGTCGCCGCCTTTGCAATACTCAGGGACAACCAGCGTTTCACTGATCATCGATGATGCATGAACGTCATCGTTAGGGTCCTCGAACTGCGCCGGACCGCGGTCCGATGGCTGATCGAGCGCATCGCGCCCGCGCCGTCGACGCGCCCTCCGCGGCGCCAGCGGGTCATCGAGTGGGTGAGTCGCTACGGCCTCGCCGAATGCGCCGGGATCGCCTGCGCGTTCCTCGGATCGTTCATCGTCCGCCGCACAACCGGGAACAGCATCGCGGCCGCGTACGGTGCGGCGTGGGGCGAAAGCATTGGCTACGCGACGGTGATCGTCACACGAGATCTTTTGACTGAGTCGCGCGCGGCGCGCGTGGCGGCGGAGAGGTTCAGCGCGCGCAGGGCAGGCGGAGTCGTGAGTGGACTGCTTGCGGAATTCGGACCCGCAGCTCTGCTCGACACCTTCGTCACCAGACCGCTGGCAATGGGACTCGGCGTTCGATTGCTGGGACTCAAGCTCGGCGTCGTCGCTGGCAAAGTGGCCGCCGACACGGTGTTCTATGTTCCGGTCATCTTCATGTACGAGCGAAGAACGCGCAAAGCCAGGGGCTAGCTCGTGCTGCTATCTTAGTCTGCCACCTTTCGGGGGATGGAATCACAGTGATCACGAACAAATACGGTCGTTGGCGAGCCCGTGCAGAGGAATTGCTCGCGTCCCGCTGGGCGCGCGCGCCTATGAATCTGCAGGAAGTCGCCGCGACGATTGTCGGAATGTTCGACGCCGGCGCACGCGATTCCGAGGTAGCGGCCTACCTGATTGACCAAGAGGAAGGGGAAGAGGGCGCTCCGTGGCTTACCGACGATGAGCGCCTTGGGCTCGTCAGCGAGCTCCACCGGAGCGCCGGATCGCTTCAGTCGACGCAGTCCAACGAGGAGTTGTAGCTGCTTTTCGTCGCCTGCTCGCGGCAAGCATGAATCGCCAGTGTTTCTCCGCTGGTGGAACATCGCCACGCGAAGCAGACGCGTCGTGCGACAGGCGCGGCGCGAAGGGCACCATGACGCGTGTCACCTTGGAGGAGCCGGAATCGCGTGGTCGCCCTAGCGGATGACACCCGCGGCACGTCGTCCCTACTCTCGTTAGGGGCGGCCCATGCGCTTCTGCTCGTCGCGAGCGTGGCGGCGCTCACGTTGCTTCGACATGGTACTTCGCTGCGCGACATCGCCGCTCTGAATCCATTCGGCGAACCCGAGATTGCACGTCAGTTTTTTTCTCTGGACCCGGAAGCAACCCGCGTCAGTGGCTTCCTCTGCTTCGCCTCGGCGATCCCGTTGGCGATCTACACGGCAACGACCGTCGCGCGGCTCCAATTCTTGGGTGTGCGGCACGCTGGCGTCTACGCGGCATTCGCCGGTGGAATCGCTGCGTCCGGTGGTCTCGCAGTCGCCGGACTCTTTCTGTGGATGTTGTCGGTTCCTGAGGCTGCGGCTTCGATGCCCGTCGCTCGCGCGCTCCATTTCCTGGTTTTTCTTTTCGGGGGACCTGCCTTCGCGGTTGGACTAGGGCTGCTGGCTGGTGGCGTGTCGGTTTCCAGTCATTTTGCGCGGCTGCTGCCACAGTGGGTCGTCTGGTTTGGTTTCTTGATTGCGACCACGGGTGCGCTCTCCGCGTTAGGCCTGCTGAGCGTACCCATGACGGTGGCTATTCCAATCACACGCGTGGGTGGCGTCGGCTGGTTGTTGGCTGTGGGGGCGCTCATGCCGAGGTGTTCGGCACGCTCCCAAGACGGACGAATCGAGCTGCGCGAACCTTCGTAGCTGACCGCACTGGCGACTTGTATACTTTGCTAATTCTTGCCCTTCTGTCGGGGCAAGAAGCGGTAGTCAACAACGTTCTCGCGAGGACCCTATGTGGTACAGCGAGTTGCCGAAGCGGCTCCGTCAAATCGTCGGTGGAGTTGCTATTGTCGCCAGCTTGGCGAGTGTGGTGTCGGCTCAGAGTCCTGCGTCCCCTCGCACGCTTGAGGCGAACGACATCCACCTCACGGAAGCGAAAGCTGATTGGGTCAGTGTCGGCATTCTGCCCAATGGCTACGTGCGAGTCCACAATGCGAGTTTGAGAAAGCTCGTCGCCTTTGCCTACGACCTCCCTGACAGTGCCGTCAGTGGGGGTCCGTCGTGGGTCGATTCCGACCGATTCGAGATCGTGACACGACTCACGCCGTCGCCGCGAGACAGCGTATTGCTTCAGTTGCGGAAGATCCTGGCGGCGCGCTTCCAACTCGCTGTGCGACACGTGCCGAATCACGACACGGTCTACGCCCTCATGGTCGCGAGCACTGGACCGAAGTTTCAGCGCGCGACGACGCCGGTCGAGCCATCATGCGATCAAGTTCCCGGGATTGCCCGGCAGATCCACGTGGGCTGTCGTTCCTATGGAATGTCCGATCTTGCGACGCTGCTGCCGCGCATCGCGGGTGGCTACATCGGCTATCCCGTCGTCGATCGGACAGGGCTCGATGGCGTGTTCAATTTCCAGATCGACTGGATGGGTAGGGTCCCGCACGATGCAGCCGTCGCGCGTGTGGCGGCCGGCGGTCCACCAGACTCGCTCGCACTCTCGATCTTCGATGCGCTCGCCCGACTTGGACTCTCGCTCGACAAGCGCGACGTCGCCACGGACGCCATCCTGATTGTTTCCGCGAAACGACTGTCGACGGCGATGGTCGCGGCGTCAGTCGGGACGGCCCTCACCTCCGAACAGCTCCTCAGCATCGATCGCTACGTCGCGGGCCAGATGAAGAAGAATCATGTGCCCGGACTGGCTGTCGGCGTCTACCGGCGCGGTGAGATCCTGCTCGCCAAGGGATATGGATTGGCGAACGTCGAGCTGAATGTTCCAGTGACGCCGCAAACGATCTTCCAATCGGGCTCCGTCGGCAAACAGTTCGTTTCCGCCGTTGTCATGATGCTGGTCGAAGAAGGCAAAGTCCGTCTCGACGACAGCATCGTACAGTATTTCCCCGATGCGCCCGACTGGTGGAAGCCGATCCTCGTTAGGAACTTGCTCTCGCACACGTCGGGATTGGCCGAGTACGAGACGGGTGAGCGCGCCGGGCCGAAGGGGCCGTTCTATCTCCGACTGGACTTCACGGAGGATGAGCTCGTGAAGAAAGTCGAAGCGCTCCCGATGGAAGCGAAGCCCGGCGACCAGTGGAACTATCGCAACACGAACTATCTCCTGCTCGGCATCATGATTCACAAGGTGACCGGCAAGCGTTACAACGATTTCTTGCATGAGCGTTTGTTCAAGCCGTGGGAGATGACCGCGACGCGTTTGATCAGCGACGCCGACATCATTCCGAATCGCGCCGCGGGCTATGAACCGAACGGCCCGCGCGGCATTCGCAATCAGGATTTCGTGTCGCCGACCTTCAACTCGACGGCTGACGGAACGCTGTATTTCAACGTGCTCGACCTCGCGAAGTGGGACGAAGCGCTATATGGCACGAGTTTGTTGAAACAGTCCAGCTTCGACCGGCTGTGGACCGTCTATACGCTCAACGACGGCAAGCCCAATCCGGCCAACTACGGATTCGGGTGGATGATCTCGGTGATGAACGGACATCGTATCATCGAGCACAGTGGCGGCTGGCAGGGCTTCACTTGCGATATCGCCCGCTTCCCCGACGACAGCTTGACGGTCGTCGTGCTGACGAATTTTGCCGGCGCGGCACCGGGTCAGATGACGCACGCGATCGCCGCGTTGGTGAACAAATCGCTCGCGCCGCCGGCGGCAATGTAGTATAGGCTAAACCACAGCCGGGTTGAGCTCGCGCAGCCCTTTTTGTCACTCTCCTCTTACCGCGCCGTATGACGGGTCTCGCCTTGGCGCGTCGGTTTCGTCAACGAGCGCCTTCACGCGCGCGTAATGTGCAATGATCTCGTCCGTGAGATGGGCAGCAGGCTCGCATTCGTGAAGACCGCTTGCTCAAGGGATCTCACGATACTCTCGAGAGCCGAGATCTGACGTTCCTGGCGCTCTCTCATGGGATGGGATAGGGTTGGAGGGTGGGTGACGAGGTGTCGGTCGGTGTGCGCGGAGGACTGCGCGTGATGTGCCGAGTACCGTCGTGACTTAAGCGGGTTAGGCGCCGGGTGCCGGGAGCGAGCGACGTGGTTGGTAAGGCGCGCTGGGTGGCGGTGCGAGCGAGGGTAGTCCGTAACGAGGGGCCGGACGTGGAGCCACGAAGGACCGAGCGTTGCTATCAAGTACACAGCGTGGTGCCCCGGGCAAGAGGCGTGGCCTCAGGAGGGTGCGGGCTGTCGGAGCGTGTGCGAGGGCTACCGAAGGATGCGCGGTGGCTGTCTCCCGAGGGCCAGCGAGTTTCAGTCGGATCCCGACGCGTGTTCGTGCAAAGACGCTGCGTGTCGGAGTGCGGGGACAGCATGGCGCGTCAGGCGTGGCGCGTGTCGCCGCCAGCAACGGGCGTCATCGCTCGTGAGTCGATGCGAACGCCGGGAGGTTGCGGGCTGCTGCTGTGAGTGCGTCGCCGGCCACCTGAGAGTCCGCGGGTCAATCCTGATGGTCAGCGCGTGGCGGTGCGCGATCGGTGCGTGACGAAGCGCGTTCCGGTATGCGAAGTCATACGCTCGCGAGGCATGTCGTCGTTGGGCATCTGCAACACTGATCTCTTGAAATTCTAATCATCGTTCGCCGAGTGGTTGTCGAGATTAATGAAAGGCCACGTCCGCGCCAGCGAACCATTCATTTCGCCAGAGCGGCAGAAGTCCGCGGCTTGATTTGCAAAAGTCGGCGCGGAGCGTGAGAAGTCGGCGTGCTTGCGATAATAGTGCGGTGCGGCGCGCGATAAGTCTGCCACCGACTTGTGTAAATCCTTGGCGTCGCTCGGTAACCCGCCGGTGATTGCGGCAAAAGCCCACCCACGTGCATGAATGTGGCGCGCAAGTCTGTGCATGTATGCATCGGCTTGCGGTTAGGCGGAGCGTCGTTGGGGGAAGTGGCGCGCGACGACCACGAAGTCGTGATGTTGTCGTGCATTGTTCGCCACTCGCTTGTGGTAGTTCGATGAACGATGGTGAAAGCGCTCAATGGTCCACGCGAAATGTGAAGAGCCAGGGAGATTCTCCGTTTCCAGGTATTGAAAGCGAGGATCAACTTCCGCTTATTGGACGTCGGTAGTGTGAGAACGGTGTGTCGGAGAATCACAGCGTGCGATCGACATTCACGCACTGCATTCTTCTGTTCGCGTGAGTCGGGCGTCGCGGCGGTGTCTTTCCTCGCGCATCTTCACCGCGAGGGCTGCGCCTCGGTCAGTGATGACGCAGGGCAAAGACAATCTCCTGTGCGCCAGTCCACAGCACACGCCGCCCCAGTTCAGCGAGCTGTTCGCGGCCCTCGATGATCGTTAGGAAATGATTGCCGGCGAGCTGCCCGACTTTGCTGGAGAAGCACGTTGATCCGTACGGAAGCAGCAGCTCCGCTTCACTATAACCGCCCGGATAGAGCAGAATCTCTCCGGGCGCCGGATGACTCGTATGATTCTCGTGTGGAAGCCCGACAAAGTTGCTGGCCGCGTCTCCGAGCGGAATCCATGCGGCCTCTCCACTCCACCGTGCCTGAATCAGTCGGGCGGAGAAGGGGAGGAGTCGTGCGAATCGCTCACACGTCTGGCGGCTGAGCTCCAGTTCCATTCGCGCGCTGAAGGTCAGCGTCCCGCCCACGCTAATCGAGAGTGTCGTCATTTAGTGTCGGCAAAGACATCACTTGAGGGGGACGTTTCAGTCAAGCATTGCGCGCTGAGCTTCATTCCGATCCCGCTCCAAACCTACCTGACCAGTATGTCCCTTCGCGCTCTCACGCTTCCCGTCGCCATTTCGGCGACTCTCTTCCTGCAGATCGCTCAGAGCACTACGCAGGACGGACAACTGTCGTGGGTACGCAACCCGCGTGAGACGAACGGCAGTTGGGTTGCAGACCCCGCGCACCATCTCGCGAAGATCACGGTGCAGTCCATTGACGGTATCGTCGACGCACTCGATCGCGAGAAGTCGATCGAGATGGCCGTCGTCGTCCTCGACTCGCTCGACGGACTCGAGCCCGCGGACGCGGCGCTCCTCCTGCACCGCCGCTGGGGCGTCGGAAAGCGGCAGCGCGACAACGGCATCGTCTTCCTCTGGTCACCGGCGCTCCGCAAGACCTACGTCAGCGTTGGCTATGGACTCGAAGGCGTGCTCCCCGACGCACGCGTCGGCCGCATCCTCGACAGTTGGGTGCTCCCGTCCTTTCGCGTCGGCAACTTCGACGGCGGGATGCTGCAGGGAGTGCAGAAGCTCGCCGACGCGGCACGTGAAGAGACGGCGTGGCGTCCCGATGCGATCGCGCCAGGGCGGCCGACGAGCGCTGTCAAAAAATCGACTGGGAACCGCGCTTGGTTCCTCGCGCCGCTCGGGGTGCTCGTACTCGTGGGTGCGAGCATTGGACTCGTTCGATTCCGACGTCGCCGTCCGCGTCGCTGCCCCGCCGGTCATGGGTGGATGCGCCTGTTGAGCGAGGCCGAGGATGACGCGATGCTCACGCGCGAGGAAGGCCTGGAGGAACGGCTTGGCAGTGTCGACTACGACGTCTGGGTCTGTCCACAATGCCAACAGCGGCTCGTCATCCCACACAGGAAGTGGTTCAGCAAGTACACGGAGTGTCCGAGCTGCCGGCGCCGGACGTGCGAGACCCGGTCGGTCACGTTGCGTGCGGCGACGACTGTCTCTTCAGGATCGCGCGCGATTTACCGTGAATGCCTGAACTGTGGCTTCAAGGACTCGCGACACGAAGTCATCCCGCAGATCGTCGTGTCGGCGTCGTCGTCAGGCGGTTCGGGCAGCTCTGGTGGCGGCGGCTTTAGCGGTGGTAGTGGCGGTAGTGGAGGCGGCTCGAGCTTCGGCGGCGGCTCGGCTGGGGGTGGCGGGGCAGGGCGGAGCTACTGACAACCGTGGTGAGTGGCGAGTGACAAGTGGCGACCACTCGCCTCATGTCACTCGCCACTCGGCACCTGCGCACTACTACTTCAGTGCT
>JANWKK010000236.1 GCA_025451425.1 Gemmatimonadaceae bacterium | reverse complement strand
CTTCGATGGTGAAGTCGACGTGGCCGGGAGTGTCGATGATGTTGAGGCGCTTGCCTTCCCAGAACGCGGTGGTCGCAGCCGACGTGATCGTGATGCCGCGCTCCTGCTCCTGCTCCATCCAGTCCATCGTCGCGGTGCCTTCGTGCACTTCGCCGATCTTGTGTTGCTTTCCGGTATAGTAAAGAATGCGCTCGGTCGTTGTCGTCTTACCGGCATCGATGTGCGCCATGATGCCGATATTCCGATAATGGTCGAGCGGTGTTGTACGTGGCATATATTCAGTTAATCCTAAACCCGAACCTCTGGACCCTCAGCAAAAACGCGGGTGGACCTGCCGCCCCGCATCGGGACCGGTATCCATCCGCCGTCGCCGGGTACACTCGCCACTGCAGCACGAGAGGGGACCCATGGCGCGCCCGACCATTGGTGCGTCGAGCGTTCGATTGTCCTGCGTTACTTTTCGGGAGCGTCGACACCTAGTGTCTCTACCGGCAGCACTCCACTGCATTGGAGCGCCGACCCTCGCTGCTATCGAGCGAGCCCATAAGAGCCGGCGCGCAGTTCGCCGGACGATTGCGCCAGAGTCCACGCGCGATCGAGGCGCAAAACCCGGAGCCCCTTGAATTTATTGGGGAGAGGTCGCGTGTCAACCGGTCGAGCACAAATCACTTTCGTGTGTGGCCCAAGATCGTCAACACGGACTCAGAATCCCTGCGCACGGACCAACACCGACAAAACGCAGACTAACACGGCGTAAGAGCCGCATGCCATTGTTGCGGGCGGTTGTCTGTCCTCATTGTCCCTGTGAGTCCGTGTTAGCCCGTGCTCACGCTCGCGCCTGAATACCGGAGTTACTCAAGACTTCCCTGTATTCGCGGCGAATCAAGGAATTGGGGACGGAGCCCAGTCCGTGAACCGTTTCCTCCTCTGCATTGTCTTACGTGCGACCGACCCGCTCGAGGAACTGATGAGCACTAGTTGGCTGGATGCGATGGTTCAGGACGTCCGCTACGCCCTGCGCGGTCTCCGCGCGAAGCCGGGCTTCACGATCGCTGTCGTTGTCACGCTCGCGCTCGGCATTGGTGCCAATGCGGCAATCTTCTCCATCGTGGATCACTTGCTGTTCCGCCCGCCGCCGATGTTCGCGCATCCTGGGCTCACGCACCGCGTCTACCTCAGCTCAATGTTCCGGGGCAAGGAGACTCAGCGCGCCTACATCCAGTACGCGGCCTATGTCGACCTCACCAAGTGGGCGACTGACTTTGCACATACTGCCGAGGTGCGGGAGAGCAAGCTCGCGGTCGGCGTCGGCGACGAAGCGCGCGAGATGAACGTCAGCATTACCAGCGCAAGCTTCTTTTCCTTCTTCGACGCCCCGGCCGCCTTCGGACGCTATTTCACTCCTGCCGAGGACACGCCGCCTAACGGCACTGCCGTCGCCGTGCTCGGCTACGGCTACTGGCAAGCTCGCTACGGCGGTCGCCGCGATGTCCTCGGCGAGAAAATCCAGATTGGGCCGGTGCTCTACACTGTCATCGGCGTCGCGCCGCGTGGATTCGTTGGACTCTGGCCAAGTCAGCCACCGGTCGCGTTCATCCCGATCACCGCCTACGCCGGCGCGTCCAGGGTCCGGATCGACAAGGAGAACTGGTGGCAGACGTATCACTGGACCTTTGCCGAGATGATCGCGCAGCGAAAGCCCGGTGTGTCGATCGAGGCGGCGAACGCCGATCTCTCGAACGCGTACCGGCGAAGCTACGACGTACAGAAGTCCACCAGCCCACGCCTAACGCCGGCGGCGCTCGCGAGGCCTCGGGCCAGCATCCAGTCGATCCTCAGCGAACGCGGACCAAACGCAACGAGCCTCGCGAAGGTTGCAACGCTCATCGCCGGCATGGCGCTCATCGTCCTTCTCATCGCGTGCGCGAACGTTGCTAATCTGCTCCTCGCCCGCGCATTGCGCCGACGGCGTGAGATCGCCGTTCGTCTTGCGTTAGGCGTTGGGCGCGCACGCCTGCTGTCGCAGCTGCTCACCGAAAGCATTCTTCTCTCGATCATCGCTGGCGTCGCCGGTCTGGTCGTCGGCCAGGCGGGCGGTGGACTGCTTCGTGCGCTCTTCTTACCTGAAGGCGCTGAGACGACCGTTGTCACCGATACGCGAACGCTAATCGTGGCCGGAGTGGCCGTGCTCCTGGCCGGCATCCTCACCGGGCTCGCTCCCGCGCTTCAAGCGCACCGCGCCGAGTTGACGAATGATCTCAAGGCCGGTGCGCGCGAGGGAACATACCACCGATCGCGGACGCGGGTCGCACTGCTTCTGCTGCAAGGCGCCCTTTCAGTCGTGCTGCTCGTTGGCGCTGGCCTCTTTGTGCGTAGTCTGCGCAACGTGAAAGCCGTGCGCTTGGGCTACGACGTCGATCCGGTACTGGTCGTCAACCTCAACATGCGCGGCGTGGATCTCGATAGCGCCCACGCGGTCGCACTTCGCCAGCAGTTACTCCAGGCGGCGAAGAGTCTGCCGGGTGTCGAAAACGCGGCGCAAAACGTCACCATCCCGTTTTGGAGCACGTGGAGCATGGATCTCCACGTCGCCGGCATCGACTCGGTGGACCGGTTAGGCGAGTTCGATCTCAACAGTGTGACGCCCGAATATTTCGCGACGCTCGGTACGCGCATCATTCGCGGACGACCGATTCAGTCGCAGGATCTCGCCGGAGGACCGCGCGCTATGGTCGTGAGCGAAGCGATGGGTCGCGTCCTCTGGCCGGGCAAGGACCCGATTGGCCAGTGCGTCCGTGTCTCCGCCGACACGGTGCCCTGCACGTACGTCGTCGGCATCGCCGAAAACATCAAGAGCAGCAGTCTCAGCGACGAGCCGAGTTACTTCTATTATCTCTCCGCGGCGCAGTTCAATCCCAACCGCACGGGATTATTCATCCGGACGCACGGTGAGGCCGCGGCCCAAGCCGACGCGATTCGTCGTCAGCTGCAGCGCCTGATGCCGTCGCCTTCGTATGTGACGGTCACGGCATTCGGCGAGGTCATCGGCCAAGAAATGCGCTCCTGGCAAGTTGGCGCGACCATGTTCGTTGTATTCGGGTTGCTCGCGCTGACGCTCGCCGCTGTCGGTTTGTACAGCGTCATCGCGTACACCGTTGTGCAACGAACGCATGAGATGGGCGTCCGTATCGCGTTAGGCGCCCAGGTCCGCGACGTCGTGAGCCTCGTCGTCCGCCAAGGTCTTCGCCACGGGGTTGCCGGCATCTTCATCGGCTGCGCGATCTCGATCGGTGCGGCGCGCTGGGTCAAGCCCCTGCTGTTCGACGAGTCGCCGCGCGATCCTGCGATCTACGCGATCGTCATCGCGATGCTGCTCGCGGTCGCGGTCGCGGCAAGCTTGATTCCTGCTCGGCGCGCAGCACGCGTCGATCCGAATGTGGCGCTCCGTAGCGAGTGATCGGGGAGACAACTGCTTTACGCACCTCAGATCCTGATTCTCGTTAGGTGGCCACGGTGATCGATGGTATACATCGGGCCGTGAATCACGTCGTCGCCGTACGGACGCCGGTCCGCGTCGGACTGAATCTGCGCCCGGAGCGATAGCGTCAACTGGAACGGATCCGCTCCGGCTGCGTTGACCGTGTAGCCGAGATCCTCGAGCGAACGGACGGTCAACACGCTGAGCGGATTGCTGCCGGTGTTGAGGAAGCCGGTCATCAGCTCGTTCCCGAGCACGCTCTCGCGCCAATGGCTATTGATCGTGCCCGGGCCAAACTGGTTCTCCACTGGCACCTTCAGGCTACCGACGTAGCTGATGCCGCCGATGAGATCGAAGCCAGCCAATCCTCCCGCTCCGATGTAGTGCGTGTCGACGGTCGGCTCGCCCGGTTGCGACGGATTCGCGAGGAGGTTGAAGCGCGGCCACAGTGATCCAATGCCGATGACGTGACCCATCTCGTGCAACACTACCTCATCGAGCTGACCTTTTGAGAGGAGTGATGCGACGTCCGCGTCGTCGAATCGCATCAGACCGATGATCGGAAGTCCATTCGATGAGCGGATGATGCACGGACCCGCGGCGCCGAGGACGCCATTCACGCCGTCGATGGGCTCGATACGAGCAAAGATCAGAAGATCATCGATCGTCATGTTCACTGACGGTGAACTCTGCCCACACGCTCCCGACGGAACAGAGATGGTAACATCCGCGACGTCGCTCGTGATCAGTGAGCTCCAGCGCGCGGCCGCGTTTTCGAACGCCGCACGCTCCGATGGGCTCATTGGTGTTCCGTAGCAAATGGTGATCGCGAAGCCCGTGCCCCCGCCACCGCTGCAACCGGTCGCCCCGAACGCGATCGAGTTATTGGCGTTACTGAATCCCGGCCCGGATACCGTCACACGGAGTGAATCGGGATTCGCGATCGGGCCCAGGGTCCAGCTGCCGGCCGTGGCAACGCCATTTGCGTCGGTAGTCGTGAGCGCACCACTAACGACGCCACTACCGTTGGTGGGCTGGAACGTGATGGTCACGTTAAGCATTGGGTGACCGTTGCCATCCCGCACGATCACTGAGGGAGCAACCGGAACCGCGGTTCCCGCCATGGCCGTCTGGTCGTCTCCCGCGTTGATCGCAATGCTCGGAGCGGAGATGACGAACAGGACGTCGATGTTGGCCGATGCGGTTGCGGGCACGCTCGAGGCAACAGTCACGGTCGCCGTATAGCTCCCAGGCGCCAGGGCAAGCGTCGCCGCCCGGATCGTGAGCTGCGTCGGTGTCGTCGTCGCCGCGAGCGTCGCAGTGAGCCAACCCGTCGGCTGCCCAGCCTGATATACGATCGACGTCGTTAGGCCATTCAACGCCGCGATGCCGATGCTGCTGATCGCAACCTGCTGAGATATTGGATCCGGCCCGGTCAGCGCTGCCGCAAAATTGATCGCAGTGGCCGAGACACCAACGAATTGCTTCGCGGTGACGGTGATCGAGGCCTTTGCGCTCCGTCCGTTGCTCGTCGCCGTAATATCGATTGGTCCACCCGGTGCGACCGCCATCACGAGTCCAGCGGATGACACGCCGGCGATCGCCGAGTTCGCAGAGGTCCACGTGATCGGTGCGTCGGGCACGGGAGCGTTCGCCTCGTCCAGCGCCGTTGCCGCAAGTTGCAAGGTCGTGCCAACATCGAGTGTCGCCTTGTCGGTCGAGAGCGAAACGGTCGTAATCGGCGACGACAGAACGGCGTACGTGCTCAGGCTCGTTAGGCTTGCGTTCACGATCCCCGCGACCGTATCGACTCCGCTACCATCGACCAGTTGCCAGACACCCCCGACCGCGCGCTGCATGCGCAGGAGTTGCTGCGACGCACCCGTCGGCAACTGCCCCGGCGAGTATTTGAGCCGGAGTTGCACCACCGACGCGAACCGCAGATTCGCCGGCTGGACATCCACGGCCGAGCCGGCGACGAGCCGCGTCGTTGTTGGTGTATTCGTCGCCGGCTCGATGGTGATCATGACGTTCGACGTGAGCGCACCCGGAGGAACGATCAGCGTCGCCACTCCATTCTGTGCTGTCACCGTGGCGCCGCTCGCGCCGACGATCGCGCCTTCCTTGACAGTGACTTGTGTGGACGCCGTGATGTTGTCGACCGTTGCAGTGATCGACGCGGCGCCCGCTGCAACCCCTTGCACGAGTCCATCGGTCGACACGGTCGCGCGAGCGGGGTTGGAAGTCGCCCAGGCGACGGAGCGGGAGAGGGTGTGACCTGATGCGTCTTTCACCGCGGCGGTCAGCTGCAGCGCAGCCGTCGGGACCAGCGTCGCGGTGTCGCTGGAAAGCGTCACGGACGCGACGGGCACGGGCCGAGTTGAGTCCTTGCCGCGGCAGGCTGCGATGCCGAGCAGGGCGAGAACGGCGACGAGGCGGCGCATCCACGATCTTGGCCCTGCCAAACGACTTCAGCAAGGCCTCAAACTCGAGCTGGGAGCTCGGGGTTCGAGGACAGCGGCCTAACGATTGATCTGGGCCGCTTTTTCTGCCTCCCCGCCCCACTCCTCTTGCCTTGCTGTGCAAGGTACCATACCTTGGCCGCCAAGGTACCAGGGCCCACCGCTCCGCCAGGCGTCCCGTCATGAACTATGACCGCGAATTTCTCACTGGAACTGTTGGCGTCCTGATCCTCTCGCTCCTCAGCGAGCGCGCGATGTACGGCTACGAGATCCTTCAGGAAGCCGAACGGCGAAGCGCCAGTCAGTTTCAGATGAAGGAAGGAACACTCTATCCCGCGCTGCATCAGATGGAGCGCGCTGGCTTTCTCAAGGCGAGCTGGCGCGACAGTGACACCGGGCGCGCACGAAAGTATTACGCTCTGACCGCGAAGGGCCGCCGCCACGCGGACTCGAAGCGGCGTCAGTGGGACGCGATATCCGCTGCGATGCGCGCCATCCTCGGAGCCGAGCATGGATGATCAGCGACTCAAAGAGCTGATCGATCGCGTCGTTCGCGATGCGAAGGTTGCGACCGCCCGAGAGCGTGACGAGCTGCGACGGGAGCTCGAGAGTCACTTCGGGGACGCGGGCGGACAGCCCGACGCGCTCCGCGCGGCGATCGAGCGCTTCGGCAGCCCCGCGCTCGTCGGCGACGCACTCGAGCGAGCACACCGTCACAATCGGGTGCTCACCCACGTCGTCCGCGTCCTCGCGGCCTCCTTTGCCGCGACGCTCTGCGCCCTGGTCATTCAGATCGTAATGAATCTGCGCTTCGAGAGCCGGACCACTCTGAGTCTCTCGCCATCATTCGTGCCATCGGCGGCTTTCTCGACCATGCTCGTCGTGGCGCTGGTCGCCGCCTGGGAGCTCGACATCGATTCGTTCTGCGCCCGACTCGAGCAACATCCGGTGCGCCTCCTCGGCACGCTCGCGACGCTCGCCACATCGATGGTGCTCTTTCACGCCGCACAAAACGGCTGGGTACATCCCGCCAAGGCACTCACCGAAAGCAGCATCGACATCGTCATCTGGACGTGCACGATCGCCATCCTCGCGCGCGCCGATCGAGTTTGTGCGCGCGTGTTCACACCCATCGAATGATGATGAGCTCTCTCGCGAGCGACCTGCGCCAAGCCTGGCGTATGATGAAGCGCAGCCCCATCGTCGCCGGCGTCGTGATCGGATCGTTGGGCATCGGTATCGGCGTCAATACTGCCGTGTTCTCCTGGGTGCAGGCGGTCATTTTACGACCACTCCCGGGTGTCGCCGACGCCGCGAGCTTCCAGCTCATCGAATCACGCACGGAGAATGGCGCGCATCCCGGCTCGTCGTGGCTGGAGTATCGCGATCTGCGCTCCCGACTCCCCTCGTTGCCAAACCTGCTTGCGTTCCGCATGGCGCCGTTTACGGTCGGCGCCGCCGATCACGTCGAGCGAAGCTATGGCTTGCTTGTCTCGGACAACTATTTCTCGGCGCTCGGCTTGCGCCCGGCGGCGGGACGGTTTCTCAGGCCTGAGGAGGTCGCGCGCCCTGGCACCGAACCGGTCGTCGTGATCTCCCACGAGTACTGGGAGACGCGCTTCAATCGATCACCAGATGCTATTGGCCAAACGCTTCGAGTAAATGAGCGTCCACTCACGATCATCGGCGTCGCGCCCGCCGGTTTTCAGGGCACGGTGCTCGCGCTCAACTTCGACCTCTGGATCCCGGCGACGATGTCGTCGGTGTTGTTTGCGGGGAATCGCGAGCTCGATGATCGGAGCCTGCGCGGCTACAACCTCATGGCTCGCCTTGGCCGCGGCGTTACCGCCACACGCGCGCAGGGCGAGGTAGATGCGGCGATGCGCGACATCGCGCTGCTCTATCCGCAAACGAACGACAAGGTTGGCGCGGAACTACTTCCGTTCTGGCGCGCCCCCCGCGGACCGCAGCTCATGCTCGCACGCGCCATCCTCGTCTTGCAGGGCGTAATGCTTCTTGTCCTTCTGGCCGTCTGCGGGAACACGGCCAATCTCATCCTGGCACGCGCCAGCGCCCGCCAACGGGAGATCGGCGTCCGGCTCGCGTTAGGCTCGGGGCCATGGCGCATCACCGCTTCGCTGCTCACCGAAAGCTTGACCCTCGCGCTGCTCGGCGCGGCGGCCGGTGCTGCGCTCGCTGTGTGGGCCACGCAGGCGCTGCGGGCCGTGCCGATGATCGGCGCCTTTCCGATCAAGCTTCAAACGAGCGTCGATATCGTCACTCTGACTTTCGCGATGGGGTTAGGGGTCGCGTGTGGCTTCATTTTCGGCCTCGCTCCGGCGTTGCAGCTGGCACGCGTCGATCCGCAAAGCGCGATGCGCGCGGGCATTCAATCCGCCGGCCGAAGCCGCACGCGCAACGCGCTCATGTCGACCCAGGTCGCGCTCGCACTCATTGTTCTCACTGCCGCCGCACTCTTCTTCCGCAGCTTTCGCGAGACGCGCGAAACCGATACGGGCTTTCGACGGGAGGGCGTCCTCCTCGCCGCGTATGACCTCTCGGCAAAAAATCCAACTGGCGCGCAGAGCTTGACCTTTGCGTCGACGCTCGTCGATCGGCTCGCCACAATGCCTAACGTCGATGCCGCGGCGATCGCGATGTCGGTGCCACTCGACATTCACGGGCTACCACTTCGTTCCTTTACGATCGAGGGCCGAGCCCGGGCTGACGCCGGAACGGATCAGGCGCTGAACAATGTCGTCACGCCGGGTTACTTCAAGACACTCGGCATTCCATTGCGCGCCGGTCACGATTTCGCTGCGCTCAGCGACGCGACGTCACCGCCGCAGGTGATCGTCAACGAAGCGTTCGTCCGACGCTATCTGCCCGCTGCGCAGGCGATCGGCCGCCGCATCGAATCGCGCGGCAAGAGCTACGTCATCGTCGGCGTGGTCCGTACAACGATCAATGACTCGTTCGGGGAGCGACCGACGCCGGTGCTGTACTTCTCGTATCGCGACCGGCCGGCGGCGACGGGAGAAATTCATGTCCATTCGGCACGCGCCGCCGAACAAGTCGCACCGCAGATTCGACGCGTTGTCCATGAGCTCGACCCAGCGCTCGTCGTGTACGACATCCGTACGCTCGACGATCACATCGAGAAGAATCTCTTCCTGCGCCGAATCCCGGCGCGAATGTTCGTCGTGCTCGGACCGCTGCTGCTGATTCTGGCGGCAATCGGCATCTACGCGGTCGTTTCGTATTCGATCTCGCGCCGCGCGGTGGAGATTGGCGTGCGCCACGCGCTGGGCGCGTCCGTCAATCGGATCGTCGTCGAGATCACCAGGGACACGCTCGGCGCTATCGGTTGGGGCGCGCTCATTGGTTGGATCATCGCGCTGCTCATCGAGATTCACGCGTCGCGCGGCGTGATCTACGTCCCGATTGTCGTTGGTGTCCCGGCGCTTCTGTTCGCAGTAGCGATCATCGCATGCTGGATCCCGGCTCGCCGCGCTGCGACGGCGGATCCAGTAATCGCGCTACGGAATGAGTGATCGACTGTCATTCCGAGCGCAGCGAGGAATCTGTCGTTACTCGGATCGAAGCGTGATCGCGGGATCAACCCGCGCCGCCCTCCAGGCCGGCAACGAACACGCAATCATCGCAACACCGGCGAGCAGCACCACGACCGCGACGTAGGTAATTGGATCGAGGCGCGACACGCCGAAGAGTAACGTCATGATCCCTCGCGTCGCCGCGGTCGCGCCGACCAGGCCGATCATGACACCGATGAGCGTTAGGCTCATTCCCTGCCTCACGATGAGCCCAAGGATGCTGCTGCGAGTCGCGCCCAATGCTGATCGGACACCGATCTCACGCATGCGCTCGGTGACGCGGCCGGAGAGCACGCCGTAGATCCCCAGTGCCGCCAGCAACAATGCGGCGAACGCGAACGTCTCGATGACCACCAGTGCGAATCGCCGCTGTGACGCCGTCTTCGCAATGAGCGCGTCCATCGTCACGATACGCTCAATCGGCTGGTTCGCGTCCACGCTCCAGACGGCGCGCTTGATACTCGGCGCGAGGGCCGCGGCGTCGCCGCTGGTGCGCACGACGAGCGACTGCACGTTGTCCACCCACCACCAGCGGCCCATTGGTACATAGAACGCTGCTGTCTGACCGAAGGCGAGCGACTCCTGCTTCACGTCGCCAACGACGCCGACGATGACGTCCCACGGCCGGTCGCTGCTCGTCTCGGGACCGAAGCGAACGCGCTGGCCGACCGGATTCTGATCGCCGAATTGTCGCCGCGCGAACGACTCGCTGATGACGATCGCCTCGGGTCCCCCGCGTACATCGCTCTCGTCGAACCAGCGCCCACGGACGAGCGGTATTCCCATCGTGCTCAAATATCCCGGCGTTACCACATAGCGCAGTGCGCTCCCGTCTTCGCCCGGTTTGACGGTCGGTCTCGACTGGAATTCGTAGCCGTACCCGTCGAGATCTCCGCTCAGCGGCAGTTGACTTGTGAAGGCGGCAGCGGTGACGCCCGGGACATGACGCACAGCATCGAGTGCTTGCTCATAGAACCGTGCTCGCGCGCTATCGGCGTGGTACGCGCGGCCAGGTTCGATGATCTGCATCGTCAGGAGGTGTGGCGCTGTGAAGCCGGGCGCCACGGCGAACAGGCGTTGCAAGCTACGCATCAGCAGGCCGGCACCCACCAGCAGAACCAGCGCAAGGGCCACTTCGGCGACGACGAGCGCGCTGCGCACGACCCGGCGTCCTCCCGCCATTCGCCGAGAGCCCTGCTGCAGGCCTTCGTGGAGCCCCGAGCGCGTTGCGGCGACGGCCGGAACGAGGCCCATCGTTAGGCCGATCAATGTCGTCACGGCGAGCGCAAAGACGAAAACCGCGCCATTGAGCCCCATCACGTCCACCCGCGGTAAGCCCGGAGGGCTGAGAACGATCAAGCCCTGAACTCCCACCTGGGCGACCACCAGTCCCAGTACACCGCCAATGAGCGCGAGCAGAACTGTTTCTGTGAGCACCTGCCGCACGAGTCGGCCGCGGCCGGCACCGAGCGCGATGCGCATCGCGAACTCACCGCGTCTCTGCGCGCCGCGCCCGACGAGCAAATTCGTAACGTTGACGCAGACGATCGCGAGCAGCACGAGCACCGCGCCGGAGATCGCGAAGAGCATGGGCTTTGATTCGGCCGCGATGGCGTCCTGCAACGGAAGCACGAGCATTCCGTCCTTCATATTCGCCCATACTGGCCGTGGGAACTCCGGTAGCGGCGTGCGGCCAATCATTGCGAGCTCGCTGCGCGCACGATCGGAACTCACGCCCG
>JANWKK010000235.1 GCA_025451425.1 Gemmatimonadaceae bacterium | reverse complement strand
CCGAGCCCTCGGAGCACGCCTGCACCCACGGCTTGCGCTCCGTCGAAGATCTGAAAGACGCCCGCGACGGGAATCAACAACCCGGCAACGGCGATCACGCCGCGGTCGCCCGTGAAGATCGACGCGAGCAATCGCGGTGCGAGCAAGAAAATCAGCGCCGTGATCGACATGAAGCCGAGGCCGCACAGATACGCCGCACGCGCCGCGAGCTTCGCGCGCGCCTGGTCGTGCGCGCCAATGGCGCGGCCGACCCGTACTGCGGCGGCGGCGCCAACGCCTAACGGCACCATGAACGTCAGTGCCGCGAGTGTGATGGCGATCTGGTGGCCGGCCATCTCAGTCGTACCGAGCATTCCCATCATCAAGCCGATCGCGCCGAACGCTCCAGACTCGAGCAGCATCTGTAGTCCAATCGGAACGCCGAGGCGGAGGAGTCGAATGATCGGCATGAGCTCCCACGCTTCGCGTCGCAGCGTCGCGAGGTGTGGCCGGAGCGTAGACCACGCCAGTATCGGTAGAGCGAGAGCCATCAGCCAACGGCTCACCAGGGTTGCGAGTGCGCTTCCTGCCGCGCCGAGCGCGGGACTTCCAAGGTGGCCATACACGAATACCCAATTCAGCCCGGCGTTACAGAGATTCGCACCGACAATCGTCCACACGATTGGCGCTACGCGGTGGAGCGCTTGCAGCGTCTGCCGAAAAACGACGAACAGAAGAAATGGCAGCACGCCTGGAATCGAGATCCGAATGTAAGCCGTGGTGTCCGGGATGATTTCCGGTTGTTGTCGCGTCAGCACGAGTACACCGTGCGCCGGCAGCAGCAGGAGCGCCGTGAAGAGCGTAAGTCCGACGGCGACCAACAACCCGCGTTGCATGGCGCGACTGGCGGACTCCATATCGTCCGCACCTACCGCTTGCGCAATGATGGGATCGAGCGCCATCAAAGTCCCGTTTCCGAGAATGATCGCGTTGAAGAAGTACAGATTGCCGAGCGCGACCGCCGCGAGCACACTCGCCGAGACATGTCCGACCATCACCGTATCCACGACACCCATGAACATCAGGCCGATCTGCACCAGCACGACGGGCAGCGCGAGACGAATCGTCGCCTGTAGCTCGGTCTCTGGCTTCGGGTCAGGACTAAGCGGATCGGCGATCGAATCGCGCCGTTCGTCGTCACGGGTGGCGTGCGTCATCGTCGTAATCTGACATGACCGAGACCGCAGCGGACCTGTGATGGCCCAGCGAGCACTTCGCGCGATACTGACGGCGGGAGTTCTCACTGTCTGCATCGGTCGTGCGACGCCCGCTCAGGAGTCCCTCACGGGGTTCAGCGCTGGCGCGAGCGGACTCTTCCTTTTGACGCACGCGACAGGCACGCCGCAGGGCAAGACGCTCACCGAAGCGTATCTCACGCAACCAATGCTGAGCGCCGATTGGCGGCCTGCCTGGTTCGAAGCGCTGGGCATCCTCAATCTCGAGGGACTCACATTGTCCCGCGGCGAGCTCGATCTCGGCGAATGGGGCGAAGGATTCGTCGATCGTCGTCACCCGCACACGTACTTGCACGAGTTGATGGCGGGTGTTCACTCGATCCAAGGACCGATCGCGGCCTCGCTGTACGCCGGACGCGGCTTCGTTCCATTCGGCAGTGACGATCCGATGACGCGCCCGTTCGTGTCGTATCCCGTCGATCATCACCTCGCGCAGATTCTCGAGCGGCTTGTCGTCGTCGCGGCGCTCAGAAGCGGGCCGCTGATGCTCGAGGGAGCAAGCTTCAACGGCGACGAGCCGCTCGATCCGTCGACACCTTCGCTCGCGCGACGCTTCGGCGATTCATGGGCGATGCGTGGAACGCTGGTAGGTCACAGCCCGGCGTCGCTACTCGGTCGCGCCGAGCTCTCCGCGAGCTATGCAAGTGTGAAGTCGCCGGAGTTTCGTGAAGGTCAGGGGCTCGATCAGCGCAAGACACATGTCGGTTTGCGTCTCGATGGCACGGCAGGCCAGTTCACTCGTTATGCACTGCTCGAGGCTGCACGCACGGCGGAACTCGACCGCGGGCGTCCGCTGTACACGTTCGACGCCATCCTCGGAGAGGCCGCAATCTGCCGCAGCGACGTCGGCCTGGCCCTACGCTGGGAGCGTAGCGATCGACCGGAAGAGGAGCGCCTGCTCGACCTGTTTCGCTCCGCGCGTCCCGCGACCGACGCGAGCATCCTCGGCGTCACCGAGTGGACAACATTGTCGGCGGCCGTAGCCCTGCCGGCGCTGTCTCTGATTGGCGCACACGCGGCGCCGTTTGTCGAGATGGCGCGGATCACCGCCGATCGCACGACGGCCGCCGTTTTCGATCCAGTGCGTTTTTATGGAACGAATCTGATGTGGCGGCTCTCTGGCGGACTTCGTGTCGGGCTGGGCCATGTGCACGACCGCGTGGGCCGCTACGGAGCAGCATCCGACATTCCAATCATGCAGCGAGCGTCGCACGATCATCATCAACTCGCGAGCCGTCGCTGCTTTACATGAAGGGTGTTCTTCGCCTCGTTCCGCTCGTTCTCGTCGTCGCGTGTCTGTTCGACAAGAGCACGTCCACGTCGGCGCACGCGTCCTGTGCTCTGAACAGCTCCGCCTCGTCGTTAGGCTCGCAAACGCTTGGCATCATCGGCTGCGGGTTGGTCGACACGCGCTACACCGCGGAAGTGGCGGTTCGGGATAGTACCGCGTATACGACAACGTGGGGTTTTCGGACAGCGCCCGGTGATCTCATCGCAATCTGGGACGTGAAAGGCGCCGAGCCCATTCTCGTCGACTCCGTGATCGTGAGCGGTGCGTCCACGTTGGGCGACGTCGCCATCAGCGACGATGGAAAATTGCTCATCGTCGCAACGGAGCGCAGCAATGGCTCGCTCGTTGTCTTCGACCTCACGAATCCGCGCAAGCCGATTCAACTGTCTCGCCTCGCCACGCAGGAGACGTTCAACGGCGTTCACACCGCTGAGGTCGGGCGGATCGCGGGACGACTGTACGCGATCCTCGCAGTCGACCCGCTCAGTGGCGCAGCAACACCAGAGTCGAAGATCGTCATCGTCGATCTCGGCGATCCTTCGAATCCGCGACAGGTCTATGTGAAGCCCGTTCCAAATACGGCACCCTTTGTCCACGACACTTTTCTTCGGGATGGTTTGCTATTCGTTGCTCTCTGGAATGCTGGGATCGAGATCTGGGACATGGGCGGCGGCGGGCAGGGCGGGACGCCGAGCGCGCCCGTCGTGTTGGGTGGCGTCGCTACCATCGGCGGTGACGCGCACAACATATGGTGGCTGCACGACGCGGTGAGCGGCTCTCGTTATGCATTCGTCGGAGAGGAGTCCGGTCCAGCCCAAATCGGCGTCAGCTCTGCCGGAGATATCCATGTGCTTGACGTTTCGGACCTCGCCCACCCGCGCGAAGTCGCGTTCTATCACGTCGTCGGAGCCGGGACGCACAACTTCTCCGTCGACGAAACACGGGGAATCCTTTATGCGGCGTACTACAACGCGGGAGTCCGCGCGCTCGACGTCCGAGGTGATCTCGAGACATGTAGTGGGAGCCAACAGGTGACTACCGGCGGCATCACCCGCTGCGATCTCGGCGCGATGGGCCGTGAAGTGGCGGAGGGGCTCTCCGCGGGAACGCCGGCAGTATACGTATGGGGAGTGCAGCTCTCCGGCGGGGCGCTATACGCGTCGGATATGCTGAACGGTCTTTGGAAGTTGCAGACGGTCCCATAGTCGTGACGAACCGTACAACGCAGCCGAACTATCGGCCGGCCACCATGTTAGCGATCCGTAAATCCCATTGCATCAAGGGAGTAGACAACGCGTCTGTGCGTTGCAAAGGCGCGGGACGGATCATAATTTGAGCGAGCCGGCGAGTAGTCTTCGCCTCTTAGGAGCGTGGCCATGTTTCGGTCGACCCGAGTCCTTTCGCGCGTCAGCGCATTCGGCTTCCTGGTGGTCGTTGGCACCAATGCCCCAACAGACTCGACGCGCCATGTGTACGGCTATGGAGGGATCGTTCCTGTGCCTGCGGCGGTAGATGAGGGACAGCCAACGCAAACCCCCGACATTCTGACACAACGACGTATCGCAGTCCGCAGCAAGAATGGCCGGGTGCTGTACGCCAATGAGCGTGTGACTCTGCCCGCCGCAAGCGACGACGCGCGCGCTGCCGCGGCCCGCAGTCGACACCCGTGCTCGCAGCTCGTGCAACGCACTGCTAGTGCAGCACCGAACTCCTGAGTCGTACTTCCGGCGCCTATGGCGCCGTACCCCCAACCCCCCTCCCTGAAAACCGATGTCCCGAATGAGAACAGCGGCGGTCGCGACGCTGCTCCTGGTTCCGATCGTTGCCGGTGGCTTTCTCCTTCAAGAGCCCTCGGCGCGGTCGAGTGCTCACCTCTTTGACCAGGTGCGCTCGTTGGTCGAGACGCGCTACGTCGATTCGCTCAAGGACAACCAGGTCCTTGAGAAGGCGGCGCGGGGCATGGTGAAGGAGCTCAACGATCCGTACAGCGAGCTCCTCTCGCCAAAGGAGAGCGACACATTCAATCGGAGTACTAACGGCCGTTATGGTGGCACGGGCATGCTGCTCGAGCAGCAGACGGGCATCGGTGTCGTCGTGGGACGGGTCTTTCCGCACACGCCCGCCGAGGAGGCAGGTGTACAGGTAGGCGACCGAATCACGGCGATCGACGGCGTTTCGACGCAGGGTTGGGAGATCGATAAGATCTCCGAGAAGCTTCGTGGCACCCCGGGTTCGCAGGTCGCCGTCACGTACGCGCGCCCCGGCGTCAGCGAACCAATCAAGCTGCATTTCACGCGCGCCGTCGTTCACGTGCCCGCAGTCGCTTACACAGGGCTTTTCGATCGACAAGTCGGGTATGTCCCGCTGCAGACTTTCAACGAGAACGCTGCAGATGAAGTCGCCGGCGCGGTGGAGAAGCTGGAGGAGCAGGGCGCCAAGGGGATCGTGCTCGACATGCGCGACAACGGCGGCGGCATCGTGGATCAGGCGCTCGCCGTGAGCGGATTGTTCCTACAGGAAGGTCAGGAGATCGTGAGCGTTCGAGCTCGCAATGCGCCGACGGAAGTTGCGCGGTCTCACGGGCCACACATCGCCTCGAACATTCCTCTCGTCGTGCTCGTGGATGGCTCGTCGGCGTCGGCGACGGAGATCGTCGCCGGTGCGCTGCAGGATCACGATCGCGCGCTGATCGTCGGCACGACGAGCTTCGGCAAGGGCCTCGTTCAGTCAGTCTTCCCACTCGACGGCGGCTACTTCCTGAAGATGACGACGGGGAAGTGGTACACGCCGAGTGGTCGCTCCATTCATCGCGAGCGTCAGCTGCTGCCTGACGGGCGTTTCGTCGAGACGCACCCAGATTCGCTCGAGACGGATTCAGCGCGCAAGTCTCGCCCTGCGTTCAAGTCCGATGCTGGCCGCACCGTCTACGGCGGCGGCGGCATCACCCCAGACGTCATCGTCTCCGACGACACGCTCTCGACCCCGGAGCAGCAGTTCCTTCGCTCGATCGCGGCGAAAGGACAGATCGTGCGCAGCGCGCTCGACAGCTACGCGTTCGAGCTCAAGCGCGATGTGAAGCGCGACTTCGTCGTGACACCCGAGTGGACGACGGAGCTCGAACACCGACTCGCCGCGCGTGGCGTAACGATCGAGCCGCGCTTCGAGGCCGTAGCGACCCACCTCTTCTCTCGCGAGCTGGAGCAACGTGTGGCGCGCATGGCGTTCGGTGACGCCGTCGCCAAGGAGCGCGAGCTGAAGACCGATCGCCAGTTGCAACGGGCGATGGACCTGCTCGAGAAGTCTGCGTCACAGCATGAGCTCTTCACCGTCGCGCACGCGGGTCTCGCATCCAGGTAGCCAGCGGAATGAAGCATGGGACTCGAAGCTCGCTGTGAGCTTCGTCTCGAGGGCGCGTCACACGAAGGGAAAGCGCTGCTCGAGACCGATGAGCTGCTCTTCCGCGGCGACACGACTGGCCGCGGAAAGAGCGCTCCGCGCGGCTTCCGCCTCGCGATTCCACTGAAGTCGATTCGCAGCGTGAGTGGTGACGAGAGCGCGCTGCGCGTGCGCTTCAGCGGTGGCGACGCGACGTTTCTGCTTGGCAAGCAGTCGGAGAAATGGGCTGAACGAATTCGCTCACCGAAGTCCCTCATCGACAAGCTCGACGTCAAGGCGCATCACACGGTCTCGGTTGTCGCACTCGACGATGAGGATTTTATTAGCGCGCTGCGCGAGCGCGCGGCCCGTGTGATTGTGGGTCGCCTCGCAGTGTCATCGAACATCATCTTCTTGGGTGCGGAGACGATCGCTGCGCTCGCGCGATTATCAAAAGCGAAGTCTGCGATCACGCGCGATGGCGCGATGTGGGTCGTGCACCCGAAAGGAACGAGTGGGTTGCGAGATTTAGAAATCTTTGCGGAAGCAAAGCGGATCGGGCTCACCTACACGAAGGTCGCGCGTTTCTCCGCTACGCACACTGCGGAGAAGCTGGTGATCCCGAAGTCGGAACGCTGACGTTTCGCGCCGGCGCGGCACGCGCCGTGATCGCAACGCGGAACGGAGTCGGCGCGTTACTCGACTGAGCGCCGCTGGACGTCGCGGCCAATGCGTGGCGACGATCGTTAACAGCGCGGCGACTCGACACGTCGAATCACATCTCACTTCGAGATGTCGGTTCCTGTTCGAACTTCGTCAGCAAATGCGTATGACCCTGCATCGTTCTCACTGGTTGTCCACCGCACTCGTGATCGTTGTCGCGCTATTGGCGATTGGTATGTTGCCACGCGACGTGCGCGCGCAAGTCGGAAGCACGACCGACATCATCACGGGCCACATCACGACGCCCGACGGCAAGCCCATTGTCGGTGCTCGTGTCGACGCGATGTCGGTCGAGACGGGCGTGACGCGTTCGCGCACGACGAACGAGAAGGGACAATACACGATTCTCTTTCCGGACGGCGGCGGCTCGTACCGGATGACGATTCGTTTCCTTGGCTACGCGCCGACGACCTTCACGCTCGCGCGACAGGCAGACGAGGATCGTCTGGTCGCCGACGTGAAGTTGGATCCCGCCGCGGCGCAGCTCGGACCCGTTGTCGTACGAAGCACCGTGCCGACAGGGCAGGGAGACCGCCCGGGGCCTGGTTCAGTTGAGCGAACACTAACAGGCGAACAGCTGCAGCGTTTGCCGATCGATCCCACCGATCTCGCCGCGCTCGCGGCGCTGACGCCGGGCGTCGTCGCGATCACTGGCAACGATTCGACCGCTGCCGGTTTCTCCGTCGCCGGCCAACGGCCTGATCAGAACCAGGTGACGCTCGATGGCTTGAGCTTCATGGGCGGCACGAACGTGCCGACCGAAGCCGTGCGGCAGACGCGCGTGATCACGAACACGTACGACGTCGCGCGCGGACAATTCACCGGCGGTCAGGTCGCGACGACGACGCGAGGCGGCACGAATCAGCTGGCCGGCTCCTTCAGCTACGCGCTCCGCGATCCGCAGCTCGAGTTTGCGACGGATCAGACGACGCCAACGACCTTCGGCCAGGGATACACACAGCATCAGCTGAGCGGCGGCATCGGCGGACCGATCATTCAGGACAAGCTGTTCTACTTTGGCGCCTTTCAGGTCCGCCGCCGGCTCGATCCGCTGCAGACGATCACGGGCGCGGACCCCCTCACGCTCGAACGATTGGGCATGCAGCCCGACTCGGCCTCGCACTTCCAGAGTCTAATCAACGGATATGGCATCCCGCTGACGGTGCCGTCGATTCCCGATAATCGCGAGTCGGACAATGGCACCGCCCTGGTCCGCGTCGACTATCACGTGAACGATGATCATTCACTCATGTTGCGCGGCAACTGGCAGGGATCGCTGCAAGAAGCATTTCGCACGTCGGCGTTCGCCTTGCCGAGTCACGGCGGCATTCAGCACACAGGCGGCGGCGGCGGCATGCTCGCGCTGTCGTCGGTATTCGGCAATTTCCTGAACGAGGTTCGCGGGACGTACATGCGCAATCTCAACGCGGCGAATCCGTATCTCGTGGATCCGGAAGGCCGCGTCACGGTGACGTCGGCGTTCAGCGATACCACGGTCGCCGTAACGCAACTCGATTTCGGCGGCAACGCCGGGCTCCCGACCGACGGCGCGAACGGCCAATTCGAGGCGAGCGACGAAGTCTCGTGGCTGTCCAACGATGCGGCACACCGCTTCAAGCTCGGCGGGCTCGTGAACATAACGAGCTTCTCGTCGATGAATGCCTTCAACAGCGATGGAACGTTCCTCTTCAATTCATTGAGCGATCTCGAAACCAACACGCCGTCGATGTTCACGCGATCGCTCATGCCGACGGCGCGCACGGGCTCAGGGCTCAATAGCGCGATTTATCTCGGCGACACGTGGCGGCACAGTAGAGCGCTGCAGATCACATACGGCATGCGGGTCGAAGCATCCGACTTCCAGGGACATCCCGCCTACAACCCGGAGATCGAGCAGCTGTTTGATCGACGCACGGACAAGTTCCCTACCGAAGTGAGTGCGAGTCCGCGTCTCGGCTTCACCTGGATGCTCGGAGGCGGAATCGGCGGACAGATTCCTCAGGGCGGATTCGGTGGTGGTGGTGGTCGAGGCGGCGGCGGGGGTCGCGGTGGTGACGCCACCGCGGGCTTTGGGGGTGGGGGGAGTGGCATCGGCCCGCAGCCGTACATTTTGCGCGGTGGCGTTGGCGAATTTCGCGGCACGTTTCCGCTTCCGTTCTTCGCGTCAGCGTTGACGGCGACGGGCTTGCCCAACAGCCAATCGCAGCTGGTGTGCATCGGTGACGCCGTCCCCGTGCCGGATTGGTCGGCGTACGCGGCAGATCCGTCGACCATTCCGACGGCGTGCGCCAACGGCGCGGCATCGGGCGGTCCGGATATTGGCACTCAGCGGCCCAACGTCACCGTTTTCGAGCCCGACTTCGGCGCGCCGCGGTCCTGGCGTGCGTCGCTCGGTGTAAGTCATAGAATGAGCGCCCGTCTCGGTGCGAGCGTCGATTTCTCGTATGCGTTGGGGACGAATCTGTACAGCGTGCGGGACCTGAACCTCAACACCGCGCCCCAATTCGTGCTCGGGGACGAGGGGAACCGGCCCGTTTTCGTCGACCCGAACGCGATCGTGCCGACGACGGGCGCCATTAGTCTTCTTTCATCGAGGCTCTATCCGCAGTACGCGCAGGTCCTCGATGTGACGTCGGGACTGGAGTCGCGCACGGGACAGGTGACGGCCACCCTGAACGGTGTGACACCTAACGACATTATCTGGACGTTGTCTTATACGTTCATGCGGTCGGTGGATCAGTCGTCGTTCTACAACGCCGGCGGGTTTGGCGGCGGCGGCGCCGGCGGCGGCTTCGGCTCGCCAACGACCGCGGGCGACCCGAACATCTTCCCATGGGCGACGAGCGACTTCGAGCGCCGGCACTCGTTCGTCGGTACGACGACCTGGCTCGTCAAGTCGTGGCTCGACATCACGTCGGTCCTCCGCCTAACGTCGGGTGCGCCGTTTACGCCGCGCGTCGGCAGCGACATCAATGGCGATGGCTCGCGCAACGATCGCGCCTTCGTCTTCAACCCCAACGATCCGAACATTCAGGGCGACACGGCGCTCGCGAACGGCATGCGGCGACTGCTCGCTAACGCGCCGCGCGACGCACGCGTCTGCCTGGAGAAGCAGCTCGACGAAGTTGCGGCCCGCAACAGTTGCATCGGAAGCTGGACGCCCGGGATCGACTTGCAAGCGAACATTCGGCCGGACCTCGGTGCGTTTCTCGGGCGACGCCTGATGATCTCGGTGAGCGCAATCAATCCCCTCGCCGGGTTGGATCAGCTGCTGCACGGCGCGGACAACCTGAAGGGGTGGGGGCAGCCGAATCGCGCCGATCCAACGCTACTCTATGTCACCGGATTCGATCCCGTCAACAAGCGATTCATCTACACCGTGAACGATCGGTTCGGCGACAATCCCGCTTCGCGCGTGGCGATCCGAACGCCATTCCAAATTGCGCTGCAAGCGCGCGTCCAGGTTGGTCCCGATCGGCAGCGCCAGTTACTCGAAGGCACTCTGCGCGGCATCAATGGCGACCGGGCGGCGGGTGGCGGTGGGCGGAACTTCGACATTCGTACAATCGTCAGCCGCGTTGCGCCGAATCCCGTCACAACCATACTGTCGCTGAAGGACTCGCTGAAGCTGGATCTCACCGACGACCAGGTCACGCGTCTCCAAGCGGTTGCGGATTCGCTCACCGCGAAGAACGACAGCCTGATCGCCGACGTCGAGCAGCAGCTCGCGAAGGGTCAGGGTGGTGCCGACCTGGCAGCGGTCTTCCCGAACATCCAGCCCCGACTTCAGCAAGCTCGAAACAACTACCTCGCTACGATCAAGAGCGCACAGGCGATTCTCACGCCGCAACAATGGAATAAGCTTCCCGACGACGTCCGCAATCCAACGCTGCAACGCGGATTCCAACGGAGAGGCGCTCCCCGACCATAGCAGCTGAAGCACGGATACTTGAGATTGGCCGGTGAGCTTTGCTCGCCGGCCTTCTGCTTTCCGGCGCCGATCTAGTGGCATGTAATTGAAATCAGTTCAGGGCCTTTCCAATCGGCGTGTTGGGATCCCACCCATGACTGCGAGCCCAGACGCGAGACGCAAGCCGAGAGCTCACAGAGATTAGAGAACTGCCTCAACGATCAGAGAAAGCGGCGAGACGTGAGACAAACAGCCCAGCGGCCAGCCACCCGCGATTTGGCCTCTTCTCGCTCGACTAGTAGGCAGAAGGGGAAGATGGTACACACGTCGAAAGAAGGTCATCGATACTGCCGACGACGAATGACATTTAGCGGCTCTTGGCTGAGCTGATCTTCTCATCTCTCGCCGCTGGCTCTGACAGCTCAAGTAGTTTTCTGATCTCCGTGAGCTCTCTGCTTGCATCTCGCCTCTGGGCTCGCTGTCGCGCGGTGAGATGAGTGAATGCGACCTCGAAAGGGCCCGAGCTGATGACTCAATGTCTCCGCTCGATGCGTTT
>JANWKK010000234.1 GCA_025451425.1 Gemmatimonadaceae bacterium | reverse complement strand
CACGGCCAGACCGCCGACGACCTCGCGCCTTACGAGCGTCACGACGCCACCAACAAGGAATGGCGTCTTGAGATTGCCGAGCTTCACGATGCCGCCGATGTCGGCGCCGATGCTGTGAAACTCCAGCGCGAGATCATCCAGATTTTGCCCGCGACTCAACTCGATGAGCTGGGGATTTGTACGCGCGAAGCCCACTTCCCACGCGACGCGCTGAAGATCGGTGAGATAGCCGTGGAATGCATCGATGAGAAACGAAGATGCGTGCTGTCCCCAGTTCGCGTCGACGTCGAGTTGGTACGGGTTCTTTAGAAATTGATAATCGGTCGCCCGAAAGCCCCCGGAGTGTCCTTCGACCACTTGATTCGCGCCATGCACGGCGAGCAGAAGGGCCTGGCCGAACATGTTCTCGTTGCCGATCTCGAGATACGATACGCGACCCCCGCCGGCGGACGCAGACGCGAGCACGGAGATTTCGTCAGTTGTCCGGACGTCGATCGTCACGCCGCCCGAGTCGTCGGGGATTGCTTTGACGCTGACGTCAGTCAGATAGGGCTGCGCGCGCAGCAGGCGTGCCGATTCGCGCACGCGGAAGTCGGAACATTTGTCGCCGGTTTCGAGGACAAGAAAGCGGCGGATGATGACCGTGTCGGTCGTCGCGTGGTGCAGACCGACCTTGCGCGCGAGGCGCCGCCAATAGGCGATCTCCCCTTTGAAGGGAGGTCGCTGTGCGTTGACGTGAATGACATGGACAGTCTTGCCATCGCAGCTCTTTGCCGTGCTGTCTTGAGCACGGACAACGCTCGCCGCGAAGGCAAGTAGTAGGAAGCCGCCGAAGGGGCGAAGTGTGGCATCCCACGGGAGGGCCAAGGTCATTGGCCTCCGCTAATGCAAAAATCAACCCGACCAGCTCAGCTGCCTTTGAGAGCGGCGAGGCTTCTACAAGCCGACGTTCAGCCGTAGCTGGATGTTGCGAGGGCGGCCGACAGAGGCGCCACTGAAGAATGCGCCCTTCAACAAATACTTCTTGTCGAAGACGTTCTCGATGTACAGCTCGGGCCTGAAAACGGAGTTTCCGGCAACGAGGGAGTAGCCGGCGCTGAAGTTGTAGATCGTGGCCGGCGCGACCTTGATGCCGCGATTGAAATCGAAGAGGCCAGTCCCATAGCTGCAGTTGCAGCTCGAAGGATCGACGCCGTTGGTCAGACCGCTGCCGTAGATCCCAGTGCCGCTGAAGTAGAGCCGGCTGAGTGAATATGTCGCGCTGCTGGCGATGGAGAGTCGCTGGTCGTGATCGAGATCGAAGTATCCGGCGGGCGGCTGGCTGGGGAAGAAGCCTCCCGTGATCGTCCCGAAGCCATAGGCATGATTCAGCGCAACGTTGAAATAAGCGCTCAATGGCCCTTGCGGCCTGTATTCGATCACGCTCTCGATACCGGTGATCTTCACCTGTTCGATGTTCACCGAGGTAACGATCGCCGAACCGGGAACGGTGTTGTCGTCGATGCCCGGCTTCGAGTCCTTATGATAGGCCGACACTTTCAGGTTGACGCGTGCGGGTAAGCGCTGGACGAGCCCGACCTCGTAGAAGTTGTCACGCTCCGGAAGCGTTGGCTGTGCGACTGTGTCGCCCTGCGCAACGCTGGTGATGGCTCGCAAGTCTTCGACGTTCGTCGGCATGAACAGCCGACCGTAATACGCGTACACAGTCGTCGACGGCGACGGGTAGAAATTGAGTCGAATGCGCGGACTAACCTGACTCAGGGTGCCCGCGAACGGTGCGTTGTGGGCGTCGTAGCGCACGCCTGTCCGAAGCTCGAACTGCTCGATCGGCGAATACGCAGTTTGGGCATAGACGCCGGCGTCCCAGCCTTTAAGGCCCGAGCTCGATGACGGTCCGGTGTTTCCGGTCGCATCGGTCGTAACGAAGTCCTCATGGCCGCTCGTCGTCGTCGACTGCGTTCCGACCTTGAACTCCAGCTCGTGCATCGGGTGGATCGTGTAATCGAGCTTCACGCCGAGGGTGTTGAATTGCCGATTCTCTGACAGGTTGTACTTGTTGGTATCTGGGAAGAACACGAACCCCGGCGTGTCGTGCGCGCCAGGCACGTAATCGAGCGTGCCGTGGCGGTAGAAGAACCCGGCGAAGAGATCAGCATTCTCCAACTGACTGCTCCCCTGACTCGAGCTGCCGAACTGGTGTCGCCAGCCAAGGTTCACGAAGCTGTTGACGTCCGTCTGGTGGTCGTCGAGGAAATTGCCGTTGGATGTGTCGAAGGGGACCTGGAAACGCGTCCGCGACAAGCTGAAGTCCAGACTCAGCACGTCGTGAGTGCTCGGCGTGAACTGAATCTTGCCGAACCCAAAGTAGTCCGTCCCTTGGTTATGGAAATTCTCAATTTTTTCCGCTGACTCATCGAGAATCACGGGCTCGATACGCATATCACTGAACTGGCGAGCGCCCGAGAAGTAGAACCCCCAGGGACCGGTATTCGTGCTCATGCTCAGCGATTGCCCATTGAAGGCGCGGTCGCCACTCGTGCTCGCGCCGTAGGTCCCGAAGTACGTGCCGAGGTCGCTGTGAAATCCGCCGGCGGGAATCTTCGTCGTGACATTCACGATCGCCGCGTTCTTGTTGCCGTATTCGGCATCCCAGCCGCCGGTCTGGAAGTTGATCTGGTTGACGATTTCGGGATCGAATAGCTCGTTGAGACTTCCTGAAATTCCGGAGGGCACTGGCACGCCGTCCACATAGTACGTGTACTCCGCGTGCTGGCCACGGATGTGGACTTCGCCCGTTGGTGCACGCGCCGCGCCGGCGATACTGAGCTGCAGGATTTGCGACGTCGTATTCGTCGGCGCGCCATGGTACTCATTCTGTTGAAAGACCTGATTACCCGTTCGCGTATCGACGGCGATCGGCACCGACGCCGTCACCATGACCGTCGAGAGGTTGACGGCGGCGGGCACCAGACGGAAATCGACGTTGGTCATGTCGCCGCCGGTGGCGGGCACGAGCACGGTTCGCGTGAGAGGCCTGAAGCCGATCATACGCGCTGATACGACGTAGCTGCCCGCGCTCATGTTGTGAATGGTGTAGCGCCCGAAGCCATCGCTCTGCGTGTTGGTAATGATGGTTCCATTCTGAGTGATGCTCACCTCTGCTGACTGCAGCGGTTGTCCGCTGCTACTGTCGGTGATCGTGCCCGAGATGTCTCCAGCGGCGAGCGATCGATCGTGAACGACCGCGACGGCGGGATGTGTGGCGCCTAACAGTAGTGCGAGGGTCAACACGATTACCAAAGGCCGCGTTGGATGCCGGCCCTCTTTGCGGCTGGTATAGGATTCTTTGATCATGAGACTGCGCCTGGTGCGGGTTCCGTAAAACGACTATTCACCCGGTCGTCACCGACGCGTCACGGTGAGGTGGGGCGCGCTACGCCGGCTCCTGTGCAGGTTACGCCGGAGCTGTCAACGGCGCGTTGACTTTCCTATGAATGGTCCAGCGAGCGACACGAATGGCGCAGTTCAATGAATGAATGCGATTGGCGATCGTGACGATTCCCTATCCGCATATCTCGCCCGTCGTCATCCAAATCGGGCCGATTGCGCTACGCTGGTACGGACTGATGTACGCCGCCGGCTACACGTTCGGCTATCTTCTCGCGCGACATCGTATCCGACGCGGGTGGACTGTCCTTACCTCCAGCGCGCTCGATTCGCTCATTGGCTATCTGGTCATTGGCATGCTGATCGGCGCTCGCCTAACATACGTGCTGATCTACGATCACCGCGCGTACGCTGCTCATCCGCTGGACGTCTTCGCACTCTGGCACGGCGGGCTGTCGTTTCATGGCGCGATTCTGGGTATGGCGATCGGTTGCGCGCTGTTTGCCTATCGTCGACGAATCCCTCTGCTCGAGATCACAGACCTCGTAGCTCTGTGCGGTACTCCCGGGCTTTTCTTCGGGCGGTTAGGCAACTTCATCAACGCTGAGCTGTACGGCCGGCCCACGAATGTCCCGTGGGCAATGATCTTCCCGACTGATCCGCTTGCCCTGCCCCGTCACCCGTCGCAGCTCTACGAGGCCGTTGGCGAAGGCGTGCTGGTCGGCGCTTTTCTGTGGTGGCTGGATCGAGTCGCTCGGAAACGCGGCGGTTATTGTGTCGGGCTCGACACTGCGGCGTTTCTCATCGGCTATGGCGTGATTCGGTTTCTCATTGAGTTCACGCGAGAGCCCGATGTTCAACTGGGATTCGTTCTCGGGCCGTTGAGCATGGGCCAGTTGCTTTGCGCGCTGATGATCATCGCGGGAACTACGCTCCTTGCGGCATTGCGACGGCCGTCGCGAGTCACCGGTCAATGATGCCGTTCAGAGGCGTAACAGCTGCTCGCGAAGAACACGCGCTCGCAAACGACTGACCTGGTGCTGCTGCCCGTTATGCAGCACGAGCACGTACGTGCCGCCAGACATCGGTGTGAACCGCTGAATCGACGTTAGGCTAACTATCGTTCCGCGGGACAGCCGAACGAACTGCGCCGGATCCAGTCGCGCTTCGAGATCCTTCAGGCGATAAGTGATCGTGAAGTGCTCGTTCGATCGCGTTTGGAGGTGCAGCAGCTCCCTGTCGGCAACGATCGATACAATCTGGTCGACGGGCACCAGGAAGATGTCCTCCTTCTTTCGAACCGGAATGCGTCGAAGCAACGTTGTTGGTCCGTGCGCGGCGTACTCGCTTGCAGCCGCGCGTACTCGATCGGCGTCGCCCGGACTGGCTTCGGCGCGCTCCAAACGCTCGTGCGCACGATTGATCGTCTGTCGGAGGCGCTGCGCTTCCACGGGCTTGAGCAAATAATCAACGGCGTTCATCTCGAACGCCCGCACGGCGTATTCGTCGTAGGCTGTGACGAATGCAATGAGAGGCAGTCGGTCACGCCGCACGAGCCGTACGACGCCGAGACCATCGACCTCGGGCATCTGGAGATCGAGCAGCGCGAGGTCGGGATTCAAGCGCTCGATCAATGCGACGGCTTCGGCCCCATTAGTGGCTTCGCCGACGACTTCGACATCCTCAAAGTGACGCAACAACGAAACGAGAAAGGAGCGAGCGGGACGTTCGTCGTCGGCGACGACGACGCGGAGTTTGGTCATGTCGCGCCGACGGCGGCGAGCCGACGAGTAACCGAGATCGTGAGCTCAACGAGTGTTCCGCCGTTCTCGTCACTCGTTATGTGCAGCCGCCCCGAGTCACCGTAGTAGCGCATCAGTCGATTCTTGACATTTTCCAGACCCACGCCAGGACGATGGCCTCGGATGAGCGCTTCCCGTGCCATCCCACCTCCGGTGTCGTGCACGCTCAGACACAGGCACTCGCCGTGGACTGGACTATCCTCGAGGCGCGCGCGAATCGATATCGTGCCGCCACCGCGCAATGGCGAAATCCCATGCTTCACCGCGTTCTCGACAATGGGCTGCAGAATCAGCGGCGGTACGAGCAGATCTCCAAGCATCTTCGGGACGTCACGTTCGATGCGGAGCCGTTCCTCGAATCGAGTCTGCTCGATGGCGAGGTAAGCGTCGACGAGCTGAAGCTCCTCGCGCAGCGTGACGAAGTCGCTGGTTCGCCGGAGCACGGCTCTCAACAGCGCCGTGAGTTGATACAACGTCTCGATCGCCCGCGACGGCGATGTCGTGATCAGGTGGCCGACCGTCGTGAGGGCGTTGAAGAGGAAGTGCGGGTTGAGTTGTGCGCGAAGCGCACGGAGCTCCGCCTCGGTCGCGAGCCGCCGCATGTCCTTCTCGCGGAGGTCTCGCTCGAACCGCTCTTCACTCACGCGAAGCTCATCGATACGACGGCCGACGAGCATCGCCGCAGTATCGAGCAGCGCAATGTCGTCGGACATCAAGCGTCGACCCGCGGCGAGCGACCCAACCTCGAGTACATAACCGGGCGAATCGTTGGTCGGCACGACGACCTGCGCGGAACGCGGTCCGCTCGCAGTCGCCAGAGTACCACCATGCAGGCCCGCAACGAGTTCCGGCGCATCGCGCCAGCTGACTGGGTCGGCAACGAGTGCCGCGGCCAGCCGGCGGCACACGTCGTCCAAGGCTTCGTTAGGCGCCGATGCCGTGGAAAGCGACCGCGCGATCGCATGGCGCACGGCGCGATAATCCACGCGATGTAGCATCACGCGATCGACAAAGCGATCCGTCGTTCGCCGAAGTACTGGATACAGCAGCGCCGTCGCAATCCAAACGGTCAGCAGCACGCCCGGGACGCCGATGCGCAACTCGTCGGGATCCCTGCCAATGAGTGGTGCAACCAGCGTCACGTACGCCGACATCACCACGGCGACGAGCGCCAACACCGAGAGCGCGCGCTTCAGAAAGAGATCGGCGAGCGCGAATCGGTAATCTTGATACAGGATCACAAGAACGAGCGGAAGCGAGGCGTGGTGGCCAATGAGCTCGACGACCCACGAATCGTTCGCCGCCGAGTGGCGGCTCAGGTGCAACGCCGACACTGCGAAGGCAGCGAGCGCAACGGCCGTGAGAGCACGCGAGGATTCGCGCCTGCGCCGCGCCGAGACGGCAAAGAACAAGATGACGAGCGCGTAGCCGAGCGTTAGGAGTAAAAGGCCATTCGTTGACAGTGCGTCGCGCCTAACGACTGAAATCGCCTGCAGCACACCGCCTATGGCACTCAGTCCATACGCGAACAACGCGAGTGGGCGCGGGCCCGGGCGTCGTTGCGACCGCGTCGCGGCGTCGACGACGACAGCGGGCAAGAAACCGAGCGCCGTATACGCGAGCGCCGAATACCACGGACTCAACTCGCCCAGTCCGAAGTCGTGCGCGCCAAACACGACGAGCGCGCCCGCGTTCCAGATCAATCCGAGGACGGCCGCGAATAATGGAATGCCGCCCGGCGCCACGGCAGCACCACGCCGCGCACCGCGCCAAATCATCACCGCGAGCATTCCATACAACGCAATGCCGGTGGCGAATCCGACGAGATGAACCAGCGCGACGAGATCTTGAGCGTTCATTATCGTGACCGTTCAGCGACGCCGAGTGTCGTTCTGAGTGTATGCTGACATTCGGCTATTGCAATTCAAAGCGCGCGGACGGGAGATGAAGACCCATGAATGGATCGAAATTGCCAACGAATGGCTCGCGATGGCGTGCGAGCGTCATCCGTGCCGCGCTCGGGATACTGCTCGCAGTCGTCATCTCGCGCGTTGCAGCATCTCAAACCGAATATTACAACCTAGATTCCAACAGACCACTTCGTGTCGAGGATGCCTTGCCGACGCCGCGCCGCTCGTTGGAGATCCAGCTCGCACCACTCGGGTTCGACCAGCTCATTGACGGGACTCGGCGTTGGCGTTCGGATCCAAAGCTCTCATACGGAATCGCACCGCTGACTGACGTCGAGCTGCGCGCGCCCGTCCTACTCGTACCAACGAGTACCCCTGCGGGGGCATTTTGCCGGTTCGTTTCGCTCGACGTCGATGGCTTTCGGCGCAACGTATGTGGTCGCCCTTAACCGGCACGGAGCCTAACGATGTCAGAACGCCGATCCCTCGGATGGGCAATGCAACTGACCGCGCTCTCGCTCGGTACGCTCGTCGCGTCCTGCGGATCGTTCTCTCGCGTGCCGGAACAGACTTATCTCGGCGCGTCGTACAACTGGGCATTTCGTGACCGCTTTCCGCACTCCGACCGCTTGTTTAACGCCTTCGATTACGGCCACGCGACGCTCTACGAGCATCTAATCCGCGACGAGGGCCGGCCGGATGAGGCCGTGCGCGAGATCGACGGGCGCGAGTTCGAGTTCATAACGACACGACTTCTCGTGCATCCCCCCGACCTGCCACTCGACGAGCATGCAATCGGACCCACCTACACGACGCTCGTTCCCGAGCTCGCCGCGGTGTTCGATTGGGCGCACATGCTGCATCGCCAGTTGTACGACGTGCTCGCGGATCCGCGAATCGACAGCGCCGGTCGCGATACACGCATCGCGCAGCTGATTCGCTATTACGACAGCCGTAAGGACATCGCGTTGAGCACTCAGCCGAAGAGCATGAACCTGATGGAGGGAGCGCCGTACTCGCTCGTGTTTCGTCGGCAGGATCCGAAGTTCAACGGACTTTTATGGTCTTACCACTGGTATCAAATGGTGGTCTACGACGCGCTGCTCGCGGCCAATGACGCGACGGGACGCCATCAGAATGTGGACGCCGCAACCGCGCGCTTCTGGGCACTGATCGCCAATCCCCCATCCAACATGCCGACGACGATGCCACTCGCGGCCGCCGTCGCGCCACGATTCGCGGCGCGTTACCCCGAGGCCGCGATCATCTTCGACAATCTCCATTCGCTCCACGACGTCGTCGCGGACATTCTCGCCTCGCCGAAGGTGTCCTCGAAGGAGAAGCGTAAGACGATTCTACGTGCGATTGGCGCGTTCCGGGATTCCACGACCGAAGTCGTCTCCCGCGACGAATGGCGATCGATGGCGCTCGAAATGGGCGTTGAGAAGATGGGCGGCCTGGCTCCAACGCCCTCGAGCGGCGTCCGGCAGTAGGAGAACGCCGATAGTTAGCAAATTCTCATCATTAATTGAGTGGGAACGACCCGCCGAACCGCATGCCGTGTGCCGCCGGTGCGACCGTAACGCCGACGAGGTGCCGCTCGAGCCAGTTCGACGGATGTCGCTGCTCCCACAGTACGACGGCCTTCCCACTCAAAACGCCGATCGCCGCACCAATGGGCAGATCGCTCGCCCAGTGCACATTCTCGTATAGGCGCGACAGCGCGACGAGTGTCGCCGATGAATACGCGATCGGAGCGACAATACGCGCGGTCGATGAGTCCCAACTCGACGTTTCGTCCGTGATCACTGCCGCCGCGGCAAAGCTCGCCGCGGTATGACCCGAGGGAAACGACACGAACGGCCCGTTGTCGTCGTGAAATCCACGACCAAAAGAGAAGTGTCCTGGCTTCGCCGTTGTCGCATTCGGCAGCGCGCGACCCGTCAATCCCTTCACCAGACCATTGAGCGCCGCCGCGGCCGCGACACCCTCCGTGAGATGAACACCCAGAGCAGCGAGTCGAGAGGAGCTTGCACCGCGTCCGACGACATAGAGCGCACCGCCCGCGATGAACGGTCCAGGCCCTCCAAAGAATGCCAACGTATTCGCCGTTCGATGAAGGCCACGGTCGTCCTGCAAGTCGTCAGCTTGCATGCTGTGTTGAATCGGATGATCGAACGGGACCAGCAGTGCCGTTGCGAGCACCGCGCCGCCGCCGAAGATCAGTTCTCGGCGCGAGAGATACTGAGCGGAGTCGGAGGCAGTGCTGCGGCTGCTATCGCTCCGTCTCGACGTCGTGTCTTGCGCGCGGCCAGAGCATGGCACCGCGAACAGCGACGCCAGGGCAAGTAGAAGGATTCGAGCAGTTGCTTCGCGGAAGGTCTTCTCGTGGCTCATTCGTCGACCTGCTGCGCTTCGTGGTGAACGCCACAATGACTTCACGAGACTGCCTTCTGTTACAACGAAGCAAGGAGAAAGCCGCGCCGCCGGCGACAAAGAATTCGCAAAGAGTCGCGCGCTCCTTCAGGCGCTCAGTTCCCTTCGCCCCGCAATGATTCGTCGCGTGGCGCCGCAGACGGCTAACCAACCGACACCTGCGGCCATGCCGCCAAGGACATCGCTGGGGTAATGCACGCCGTGGTAGAGCCGGCTGAACGCAACGAGAAGGATGAGCGCTACGGCGCTGACGTATGCCGCGATCGCGACTGATCGCTTCGCGTTCTCACGAGACACGATGAGGTACGTGAGCATCAGGTAGCAGACCGACGCGCCCATGGCATGGCCACTCGGAAAGCTATACGAGTGGCTGAAGAGAAGATACAAATTGCCGAACGTCGGCCGCGTTCGGTGTACCGTTGTCTTGAGCACATACTCAATCGCCTTGCCGCCGAGGTTGGCCGCGAGCCAGGTCCAGAGGAGCAACGTCTCCTTCCTGCGCCACAAAACGATCGCGACGATGGCGATGATGACGTCCACGACGGGAGAGCCAAACTGCGTAATGACGTCGAAGATTCTGAGCCCGGTCGGCGTCGCGTGCGTGTGGAACCACTCGGCGGCGCGGCTATCGAGACGCACGAGCAGCGCGTTGTCGAGCACTGCGTCGAGCAATCCGCTGAACGCCCAGATCGCGAGCGCGGATACAACGAGACTCGTCGTTAGGCCCAGGCCAAGATGCGACCTCGGATCGAAACGCGCGACGATGAACTGCTTCGCGCGCTGGACCCACCTCGGCGCGCCATCCGCGGAGTCCTCGCTCACGATCGCCGGCGCGCTACGGCTTTTTCTTGTCCTTCGCCTCGGCCTTCTTTTCTGCTGCCTCGGCCTTGGCGTCTTCGTGCTCATGCGCGACGATCTCGCCGGTCTTCGCGTCGACGTTCACTTCTTCGATACCAGGCTTGCTGGCGACTTTGATGTCGTACGAGTAGATCAGCTTGCCGTTCTCGCGCTCGAGCTCGTGCGATTGAACCTTTCCGCCCGGCACCGCGCCGAGGGCCGTTTTGCGCGCATCGGGCTCGGCGATCTTCGCTTCCTTTCGCAACGCCGCCTGGCTCGTTGCCTCCTTCTTCGCTGGGGGCTTGGCTTCCTGCGCCGAGCCGCGCGCCGAAACGCCGACGGTCAATACCGTCGCAAACAACACAGCATACTCGAGCGTTT